>JBCEBX010000075.1:0-5811 GCA_039206455.1 Asticcacaulis sp. | reverse complement strand
CCCGCATCTGGTGGCCGAATATCGCGAATTGCCGCGTATATTCGCGCTGGTGCGAGCGGCATCGATGCGCGGCGAAACACCGGATGATCCGCGCAATCCCCGCACCTATGTGCTGGGCAAGGGCCATGTACGTTTTTTCTACCCACGACTGGGCTATCTGGCGCTGCGTCAGGCGCAACTGATCGCTGAGATGCAAAGTCGCGGCTATAAGCCCAGCTTCACCAATTCTTCGGAACTTCTGACCGGCATAGATGCCTGCTGGTGCGGAGACTGGCAGCCGGATGATCTGGCCCTAAGCCTCAATCGCGCCCGTATCGCTGAGCGCACACCAGCCAAAACCTGATTATTTCGCGTCTTCGACAGGCGCGAGTAAATCCGGCTGATCCTTATCCAGCAGACGCCGGAAGAAACCGGGCAGCACCAATGAGAACGGATCGATTTCCGCCTGAGGCGCATCAGCATGACCTCTCAGACGATACTTGATCCCCAATACGCCTTCACCACGACTTGAGGTCAGAAGCTCTCCCACAAGCGGCACCTGCGAAAAGGCGGCGTTGACGCCATAGGCCGGAATAAGCGTCCCGTTATAGTCAACCACATTGGCCTTGGTATCCATTCCACCACGTATATTGATGCGCAAGGCTTCGCCCTTGGCCCAGCCGTCACGAATAAACAGAAAATTATCGCGATAACGCACGGGGAATTCATAGTCGGAAAAACTCATCCCTTCACCGGTCAGCGTATCCGAAAGCCCCTGCAATGACGCCAGTGACAACAACTGCCCCAGAAGCGGTATCTGGCTTACCCGAATATCCTCGCCCTTCAGGGTCGCATCCACCTGACCATTGCGATAGACGCCATTCATCATCAGCGTCCCGCTGCGTAAGCGCCGGTCACCGGTGGCCGTGTAGAACAGATCCCCGACATCATCCGCCATAAAGGTAAAACGGCTCAGATCAGCCTCAGGCCGGAGTGTCAGGGCAATCTGGTTGTTATTATCCGTCAGGGCCTTACCCTCACCGCGCAAGCTATTAAGGCCGTCCCATTCACCCTCAAAACGCACCTCCCTGAAGGTGCCGTCACCCGCCAGTTTCAACCGGTCAAGACTGAGTATGACCCGTGTCGGCATTTGCGGAACCACGGGCACAGGCTCCGGCACAGTCAGCGGTTTTGCCGCCCCACGCGCACTCGCTACGGCCTTAGCCTTTGCGGGCTTTTGCCAGGGTCGCATATCCATCAACGCGCCCTTTACGGAGATTATCCGCGTTTGCGGCTCCCCCACCTGATAGACCTGAACGCTGCCCTGCATCACATCCTTGAGATAAAGGGTTGAAAAATCAGCAAAGTCCAGATCCCCATCGGCCCCGAGCGCGGCACGACCTTCGACGGCAAAGCGGTCACCCGTCCCCTGAATGCGGGTCATATTGACCCCGCCTTCCGGCCCGCCCTCGTCAAAACTGAAATTAAGGCTTGCGGCCTCTCCCACCGGCTTCACCCAGTCTGCCCCCCCCAGCTTCAGTTCCGCATTCCGGGCATCCAGATTGAGCACCGCCGCCGACACCTCACCGGTTGATATCGCCCCTTCGGTGGTGTTTTCGGTCTGATAAAGGCTAAGCTGCTGAGCGACACGACCGTTGATCTCAAGCATATGGCCGCGATAGCCGATCTGTTTCAGGAAGGCCCCGTCAATATCGGCGCTGATGGTCGCCCAGGGCTGAGGCCGGTTCGTCAGAACCATTTCATCCATATCCGGCAGGTCAAAAAACACATCCTGTGCATTCCCCAGACGGGCGCGCCCCTTTATGCCGCGCTGGTCCTGTTCCCACAGGGCATCGACCTCAAGATCAGCCAGAGGTGTGAAACCGTCTTCGGGCAGCCCCAGAAGATGCAGATCATGTGGCGTCAGTTTCGCCTTAAGCGTCCGCGTTGGCTCATCATCCATATCCATGTCCGACCAGCCGAGCACAGCATTGATAGTATCGAGACGGATAAGGGCCTCACGCGAGTCCGCATCCAGACCGATATTGACGCTCAGGCGGCGGGGTTTGTTAAATATGGGCAAGGCCCCTATGCCCAGCAAACGCGCCCGATCCGGCGTGATCAGCGCATTATAGACGAGACGCGGATTACGACCCTCGACATAGGCCAGTTCACCGGTAAACCCTTCGGCCTGCAACTGCCCGCTCCAGACATCGCCTGAGCGCATCAGATATATTTCGGTCGGAATTTCCGGCTTGAAGCGGGCAAATATCGGCAGTCCCTGCCCCTTCATGCCCGCCGAAAGCGTGGCCCCATTCAGCGTTACGCGGTTCGGACGGGCGTCAGTGCCGCTCCAGTCCACGCGTCCGTTAAAAATATCCGAGGCAATAGTGCCCGTGCCGATATTATTGGCCAGTTCCAGATTACCCTTGAGCGCCACCCGCCGCGTCGGCGAGCCACCAAACTGGCGGGCATTAAAGCTGCCGGTGAAATCGATAAAGGATTTCGGGCTTTCAAAACCGGTACGGAACCCGATTTCCCCACGATAAGGCCCGACATCCGCAGGGCCGCGCACCTCGATCACGTCATCGCGTAAATCCCCCCTCAGCTTAAGCTCGCCGTTGGTCAAATCCCATCCAAGCGCCGCCTGCTTCAGAGCCCCATTACGGATATCGGCCTGAAAGCTGATGTCCATGACGTCATAATTCAGCGGGCTGGCAAAGCTGACAAAGCCTATATCAACCCGAAAGTCCGTCTCACCGGATAAACGGTCTCGCGTCAGCCCCTGTCGCGCCAGTTGACCACCAGTAAGCGGATCAACAATCTCAACCGCCCGCACCACATCGCCGCCACTGGTCAGCCAGATATGGGTGCGCCCCTTATCGGCCTTGTCAAAGCTTTCGACCGAAACCCGACCGTCCTTAACCGGAAGCCCCCCCAGTTCCCCACCGGCAATGCTCAGATCAAAACTGTTGCCCCGCAAATGCCCCTGACCCCGCACCCCTTGTGCCTTGGGCAGGTCATCATGCACCAGCAAGGCCATGTCGGCATAATCAAAGGTCAGATCGAGGTGCTCATCCTTAAGGCCATTTGATCTCAGGCTGCCCGGCGGGGCCTTAAGGGTGAAACGGGCATTGGAATAGACTCCGCCTTGGATGCGCCGGATAAGATCGGCCCTAAGCACGGAGGTCAGGGTTTCCGGCCAGAAGGCAAACACCTGTTCCTTGGCAAACTGCCCCGTAACCCGCGCCTTGAGCTCCGCGCCCACCTGCCCCTTGTCGTCCGTATAGATAAAGCCTTCGGTATGTAACGGGGCCTTATTCAGCAGCCCCCGCCCTGACTTGATTTCCAGACGCTGACGTTCGGGGATATAGGCCCCTATAAAATGCACGTCCCTGAGGGTCTGCGCCGGAAAATCCTCCGCCAGATGCCCTGATATTCTGGGCCCGTGAAAGTCAAAGGCAATGCGATAGGGCGCATCCGTCGACTTATCTTCAGGTTCCAGCAAGACCGTACCTTTTAAGTCGGTATCCAGATGATGCGTCTGCAATCGGAAGGTCGAAAAGTTAATCGCCTTCTTTTCAGGCAGGTAATCCGCCCTGGCCTCAATCGCCTCAAACGGTTGCCGGTTGGTGCCAAAATCATAGTTCCCCTGACCGGCACTTATATTCAGAGAGGCTTTTTCGATGCCTTTGGCGGTGCTGTAACTTAGGTGACCCGTGCCATTTACCGTGGCCTCAAGCCTTGACAGGGGCCGTGTTACGCCAACGCTCGGGAAAATATCCGAAGGCACCAGATCCTTGATATCGACATCAAGCTGCGCGGTTTTAAGTTCCGTCTTGGAAACCGCTCTGGCGCTCAGGTAAGACCAATGCCCGCCCGTATCGACAGCCAGACCGATTTCCGCCCGCAAATCATCACGTTTTTTCGAGAAATCAATCCGCGCCACCTCGGCACGCCAGTTCAGATCAGTGCCCACCTGACCAAGGCGGATAGAACCGTCCTTAAGGCTGAAGGCACGGGTGAACGACACCGGACGGCCCAGCTTTTCATCCCCCGTCAGATCACGGAAAATCTCATCAATGGCAAAGGCTTCGGGGTCGCCACTGGCGTCATAACCCAGTTCATAACGCCCTTCAGGTGATACCGACAGGACGATCTCAAAACCTTCGGCGGATATATGCGCCGGTGCAAGATGCAAAAGCAAAAGACTATCGAGCGCCAGCGCCGCCTCAAGCTGATCAGACGCCGCAATGGTGCGCTGCTTATCGTCCTTGAGCACCAGCCCCTCAAAGCGTAACCCCAGGGCATTGGTGTCATGAAACCACACCAGATCAAGATGCTTCAGACTGGCGTCACTGCCCGGCACCGCACGCTCAAGACGCGTAATAATGAGATTTTTCAGGCCATCGATACGCACAGGCCCCTGCGCCAGACGCACACCGCCCGCAAACACACCCAGAATCAATCCGCCAGCAAGACAAAGCTTCCACCGCCGTTTGATCGTACCGATTATTTTTATTACCAATGGAGGCATTCAGGCGGTTTATTATTCTATAATATAGGCGGGCGAATCCACTTTGTCCCATGCGGTCGTAATCAAAGTGGCTAATCCGAACGCACCCTAAAGTCATAAGCGTAACAGAAGGCGATGTCATGGCAAAAAAATTACAGTCCTTACAGGAATTCACCCCCTATAAGGCGCCCGAATTCACCCTGCCCGTCGCTGTGGCTGAAAAAGAAGGTGTGCAGCACGGTACGCGTTCGCTCGAAGACTTCCGCGGCCAATGGCAGGTTCTGTTTGTTTATCCGGCAGACAATACCCCGACCTGCACACAGGAAGCAGTGGCATTTGATGCGGCTCAGGCCGAATTCAGCGCCCTTGATTGTGCCATAACAGGATTATCCAAAGACGATCTCAAAAGCCACGACCGTTTTATAACCAGACACAATCTGACCATTCCGCTTTTGTCCGATACGGAAACCACCCTGATTTCCGCATTGGGGTCCTGGGGTGAAAAAAGCCTCTATGGCCGCAAATATATGGGCACAGACCGCTCAACCTTCCTGATTGACCCCGAAGGTCTGATCCGCGCCGAATGGCGAAAGGTGCGCTTTAAAGGCCACGTTGAGGCGGTGCTCGAAACCCTTAAAACCCTGCGGCGCGCCTGAGTTATCCACAAAATCATCACCCAATTACCCCCAAAACAGCCCACAGCGCCACATCACCTGACGGGGTAAAGGCTGGCATTATTCTTGAAACCCCGCCCCCTGCATCGTCGTCAGATCCGGTGATTCGATTAAGGCTTGCCAAGACATGTTTGGTTAAGCCATAATTAATTTGCGGATGGGGAGTGGGGAACTTATGCACAGAAGCCGTTTTCAGCGCCTGAAAGACGCGCTTGAACACACCTTTCCTGAGCGGCACCTCTATATCCGCTCAGGCGATGAGACGCGTGGCTATCGTTTCAGCACCGGCAAGCAGTTTACCCTCGCCATATTGGCCAGTTTTCTGATCACCTGGCTGGCCATGAGCACCGGTGCCGTCATATTCATGGCGGCCTCTGCCGGTTCAGGCTCTGAAAAACAGATCATTATGTTAAAAGCCCAGTCCGAACGCTGGGTCGCCGACCGTCAGGCGCGCCTTGATGTGCTGATGCGCCAGAACGAAGTCTCCTCCGGTTCGCTGGAACAACTGGCAAAGACCGTTGAAAACAGACACATAGCGCTTGGCCAGATGTTGCCGGGCTTCAAAGGTGTTCCGGGAGCCGCCGCGGCGCTCTCCCCCGCCGCCATCGACGACACCCTGCCGCCGGTTGAGCGCATCTATGC
>JBCEBX010000074.1:21239-22609 GCA_039206455.1 Asticcacaulis sp. | reverse complement strand
ACACAAGGGTCCGGTAAATCCCTGACCATGGTCTTTTTCATTCGCCAATTGCAGCTCGCGAAGGAGCTTAGAAACCCAACGATTGTCGTAGTCACAGACCGCAACGATTTAGACGACCAACTCTTTGGCACCTTTGCTGACCACGGCGCGGCGCTACGCGGAACGCCCAGGAAGGCTGCCAATGCTGAAGAAATGCGGCGCCTGCTAGCTGTCGATATCGGCGGCCTGGTTTTTACGACGATCCAACGCTTCCGTGGCGAAGATGGCTCGCACCCTTGCCTCACGGACCGGAGCAATGTGATCGTCATTGCCGATGAGGCGCATCGAACTCAATACGGTTTTAAGAAGCGGTACATTGAACGCGATGGTGGCGTCGAGGAATCGGTGGGGTTTGCCGATTACCTTCGTCAAGCCCTGCCGAACGCTACAGCGGTAGGTTTCACTGGGACACCGATTGAAGAGCGAGATCGAGACACTTACGGCACGTTCGGCGGCGTTATTGATACGTATGACATGACTCGCGCGGTGCAGGACAAGGCGACCGTCCCTATCCACTACACCGCTCGTCTGGCCCGTCTCCATCTAGCACTCAACGAGAACGAGCGAACGCAGCTGGACGATCTTGCCGATGAACTTGCAGAGGGCGACGACGCCGCAGTTGAACGCATCAAGGGTAAGCTCGCCCGTTTCGATGAGGTCATTGGTGCACCAGACCGCATTGCCCAGATAGCCGCCGACGTCGTCGAACACTTTGAGGCCAGGCGCGAAGCAATGGCCGGAGGCAAGGCGATGGTGGTGACGGTCAGCCGCCTAGTTGCTGTCAAGCTCTATGACGAGATTGTCCGGCTTCGACCGGCTTGGGCATCCTCCGACGAGAGCGACGACAAGGTCGGCATGTTGAAGGTGGTCATCACCGGAAGTCGCGCCGACGACCCTCAGCCCCTGCAACCGCATCTGCGCAGCAAGACCAGACTGGAAGCACTTGCTAACAGATTCAAAGACCCGGCTTCGGGCTTTGACCTGGCGATTGTCCGTGACATGTGGCTGACCGGCTTCGACGCGCCGTCAATGCACACCATCTACATCGATAAGCCAATGCGTGGGCATGGCCTGATGCAGGCGATTGCAAGAGTTAATCGCGTCTGGGGCGACAAACCTGGTGGACTTGTTGTCGACTATCTGGGCATCGGCACGGAGCTGAAGGCCGCGCTCCAGCAGTATACCCAAGGAGACCGCGACCAGGTTCGCATGGACCCAGACGAAGCAGTTCGCCAGACTGTCACCTTTCTTGAAAGCTCGCTGTCATTGCTTGATGGGGTGCGCTGGCGTGACTTCTTTACCGCCGCTCCGCCGCTCCGCCTGACCATTCT
>JBCEBX010000074.1:5169-21229 GCA_039206455.1 Asticcacaulis sp. | reverse complement strand
TTCTCAAGCAGTGCCTTGAGCACATTCTGGCAAGTGACACCCGAGACACCTTTATCGACGCAGGTCTGAAACTGGAGGTGGCGTACGCAATCAGTGCAGGTGATGCCCGCGTTAAGGAACGGGCGCATGAGATTGCAATGGTGGTGGCGCTGCGCGCTAACCTCGCCAAGTACACGACCGGTTCGGGTCGCAGCCGAGCTTCGGTGGAACGAGATATCCGCCAGTTGCTGTCAAAGGCGGTTATGACAGATGGCATCCTAGACGTATTCAAGTCGGCCGGTCTCGATCAACCCGACCTGTCGATATTCTCGGATGGATTTTTGGCTGAGGTGCGTGGAAGCCAGCAGAAGAATCTTGCGGTGGAAACCCTTCGCCGATTGCTGGCCGATGAGATAAAGGCCCACACTCGGACCAACGTCATTCAAGCTCAAAAGCTCAGTGACCGGTTGGACGAGACGCTAAGAAAGTACCACAACCGCGCGGTAGACAGTGTCCAGGTCATTGAGGAACTGCTGGCCCTTGCGCAAGAAATCCGCGACGACGCAGCGCGAGCTGCGGAGTTGGGCCTTTCGTATGAAGAGATCGCGTTCTATGAGGCGCTTGCAGACAACGGGTCTGCTCGCGAGCTCATGGCGCACGAGACGCTTCGGACCCTTGCACGTCTTCTGGTCCAGACAATTCGAGATTCAGCCACCATCGATTGGACACGAAAAGAGGGTGTGCGAGCGAAGATGCGCATTGAGGTTCGCAAGCTTCTTGCTCGTTATGGGTATCCGCCGGACCTTCAGAAGGCTGCTGTTGACTTGGTTGTGAGACAGGCTGAGGCTATCGCCGTAGACTGGGGGTGAGCGGGCAAACCATTGTCTTCTACCTTGCTTTGGCACAGAGCCGAGGCCAGGACGCAAGAGAAAGGCGTTATCGCTCGGGCTCATGGATCGGACCCAACGTCCGCTAGGCGCTCACATTGGGCTAAGTCGTCGATTTTCTGGTGGCAAAATGACTTGCCCCGAATGCTTAGAATGCTACCATTGTCGGAGTTGGACGCAAGTGGACAAAAAAGGACTTGTGACTGTAACCCAGACAGCACATACGAAATGGGGGCCATTTTGGGGGCCTGCTCCTTCATCGACGTTTAATTAGAAAATTGAAATCAAAGGCTTATTTTGACAATTCGAG
The DNA here is from genome assembly GCA_039206455.1 of Asticcacaulis sp. GTDB lineage: Bacteria > Pseudomonadota > Alphaproteobacteria > Caulobacterales > Caulobacteraceae > Asticcacaulis. The sequence continues at coordinate 20,053 of JBCEBX010000074.1, read as the reverse complement.
TCACCTAAGCGCACCATTATTTCCGCTCACGCTTATGTTCGCCGCACAGGCTGGTCGCCTGCGCTATTGGCTCACCGCTCCGCGAGGGCGTGCCATCAGGCACGGCGCACAGTCGTGCTTGTCTCACTACGTTCGGAAGGTTTCACGCTTTCATCTCTACTGCGAAGCGGGAGGAAGTGCCGAGCGAAGTCGCGGCGGAGATGATATTAGCTAAGGATTTGATAGCTATTGTATGCCGAAATTCCACTTGAACAAGCACGGGAAACGGCCCATAGGCCTGCATACCTACTTGAGCGTGCAAATCGTTGACTAGGTTTAAAATTGTGTTAAATATTACTTACCCCACAAGTTGGGGCAGTTAAGGAGGTTTCCTTGGAAGCTTTTTTGGTGCCCCAAATCTCTAGGCTAGTACTTGTTGCTTAAGTCTTGAGGCGTCTCTATTGAGGGCGCGGGGCTATGACGAATAGAAGCCCAACGCAAGCAACGCTGTTGGTCTGCAAAACGGGGTAAGCACCCATACGTGGGCAGGCTTATCAGTAGACAGTGTCTACTTAGGTGTCCGCCTCCGCAGATAAGTCTGAAGATATCGTAGAGAGACGCTCAAACTGCTGGCATGGCCAGCATCCTTTCCGATGAGCTGCGATATCGTGCCCCACTCTCCCCTAATCATTTATTTTAGCAACCTTAAGCGAATCTATTACGGCTCGTCCACATTTTTAAACAGACGACCTCTGCCTATACTACGTCACAACAGCCGTGATATTTGCGGCAAATATAGCTCGTCAACTATTTCCGGACTGAAGCCAACAGACGCCGCAACAATATGTGAGTGCAATCACCCTCACTTTCTTACTAATCCTCGGCTATAAGACCGGCTATCTATTTGTGTGTGCAGCACGTCTGTGGCTGCGAAAACAAGAAAGCCCTTCCCCTATGAACGTCACCGGTTCCGCACCGAAACCGATACGCTCAGGCACAGTCCGTCCCGGCGTCGTCCTTTTTGCGTTGGCCATGGGCAGTTTTGCCATTGGCACGACTGAATTCGCCACCATGAGCCTGCTACCCTACTTTTCGGACGATCTGGGTATCGATCCGTCCAAGGCTTCGCACGTTATCAGTGCCTATGCCTTAGGCGTTGTGCTGGGGGCTCCGGCCATTGCCGTAATGGGCGCGCGCTATTCACGCAAATATCTGCTGATCGGGCTGATGCTGTTCTTTGCCATCGCCCACCTCCTGAGCGCTCTGGCGCATGACTATATGTCCCTGATGGCCTTTCGTTTCCTGAGCGGTCTGCCGCACGGGGCCTATTTCGGAGTCGCCGCTCTGGCCGGTGCCGCCGTTGTGCCTCAGGACAAACGCGGTCAGGCCGTGGCCCGCATCATGCTCGGGCTGACCATTGCCACCATTATCGGCGTCCCGGCCGCCAACTGGATCGGTCAGGCCATCGGCTGGCGCTCCGGTTTCGGCCTTGTCACGGCCCTGTCGGTGCTGACCATGATCCTGATCTGGCGCTACGCCCCGCATGATGCCGCCCAAAAAGACGCCACGCCCTTGCGTGAACTGGACGCCCTGAGGAACGGGCGTGTGTGGCTGATCCTCGGCATCGGTGCCATCGGTTTCGGCGGCATGTTCGCCGTCTATACATACGTCGCCTCGACCCTGCTCTATGTGACCGAAGTCAGGGATGCCTTTGTACCGGTTGTGCTGGCTATCTTCGGCGCAGGAATGACGGCGGGCACGCTGGCCTGCGGCTGGCTTGGGGACAAATTCCAGCTTAAGGCCGCTGGTTTTGTCCTGCTGTGGAGCGCTGCCGCTCTGGCGCTTTATCCGTTTGCCGCCCACAATGTCTGGCTCATCAGCATTGTTGTGTTTCTGATTGGCGGTGGCGGCGGGCTTGGGATTATCCTGCAAACGCGCCTGATGGATGTGGCGGGTAAGGCTCAGACCCTGGCGGCGGCGCTTAATCACTCGGCCTTTAACTTCGCCAATGCGCTTGGCCCGTTTGTCGCCGGCCTGGTCATCGCAAGAGGCTATGGCTACGAAAGTTCAGGCACGGTCGGCGTCATCCTGACCCTTGGCGGGTTTGCCATCTGGGTCATGGCTATGCTTGAAGCCCGGCACAGTCGTACAGGAAAATAATTTTCCATAAGACGCAAAAATTTCCGAATAAGGCTGCGTTCGTGGGATGACAAACGACTCACAATGCGCCATATGAGCCATTCCGCAGCGGTCATGGTGACCTCTGTGTGACCCCATCAGAAAGGCCGATAAACCGGTTTCGCCATGCGTGATTTTTACAGAATTCGTCGTCTGCCCCCCTATGTCTTCGAAGAAGTCAACAAGGTAAAGGCACGACTGCGAGCGGCGGGCACCGATGTAATCGACTTTGGCATGGGCAATCCCGACATGCCGACCGCGCCGCATATCGTAGATAAGCTGGTTGAAACGGTCAAAAAGCCCAAGACCCACGGCTATTCTGTCTCCAAAGGTGTTCAGGGTCTGCGTAAGGCCATGGCCGGTTATTATGACCGCCGCTATGGCGTGAAACTCAATCCCGACACCGAAGTGGTCGCCACCCTTGGCTCCAAGGAAGGCTTTGCCAACCTCGCTATGGCTATTACCGCGCCGGGCGATACGGTGATCTGCCCCAATCCGGCCTATCCGATCCATGCCTTTGGTTTTCTGATGGCAGGTGGCGTGATCCGCCATGTGCCGGCTCTGTCGCCTGAGGAATATCTGTCGGGCATTGAAAAGGCCGTCAAGCATTCGGTGCCAACCCCTTCGGTGCTGATCGTTTCCTATCCGTCTAACCCGACGGCGCAATGGGTCGATCTTGATTTCTACAAGGAAGTCATCCGCATCGCCGAAAAGCACGACCTGATCGTGCTTTCGGACATTGCCTATTCGGAAATCTATTTCGACAATAACCCGCCGCCCTCGATCCTTCAGGTCGAAGGGGCGATCAAGCGTTCGGTCGAGATCAACTCCCTGTCGAAAACCTATGCCATGGCTGGCTGGCGCGTGGGTATGGTCGTCGGCAATTCGGAAATTTGTGCCGCTTTGGCGCGCGTCAAATCCTACCTTGATTACGGCGGGTTTGCCCCGATTCAGGTCGCCGCAGCGGCGGCACTTAATGGGCCTCAGGATAATGTTGAGGAAATCCGCAACATGTATAAGTCACGCCGCGACGTGCTCATCAGTTCGATGAAGCGTGCCGGTTGGGATATTCCGCCACCACCGGCCTCAATGTTCGCCTGGGCCAAGATCCCGGACAAGTTCCAGCATCTGGGGTCTATCGAATTTGCCAAGCTGCTGATCGAAGAAGCCCATGTCGCAGTTGCACCCGGTCTGGGATTCGGCGAATACGGCGAAGGCTATGTGCGCATTGGCCTTGTGGAAAACGAGCATCGCATCCGTCAGGCGGCCCGCAATATCAAAAAATTGTTGCAACCGGCTACCGCAGGGGCAAAGCTGGCGGACGGCGCCGACTAAACCGCTTATAATTAATTGATTTTGCATATCTAATACCATGACGGCAAGTTTACGGACTTGCCGTCATTTTCTTGCCACACACTAAGATGTGACATCCCCATCTGGCAGATTTTTTGCAGGATGGTTTGACTCGAAGGTTCATATGCGCTTCACTCGCCTTATTGTGCAGCGCAATAGTTTCGATTGAAACAGGCATTCCAGACCTGTTGTACATAAGTTTGGTGATGAAAAAGGATTAACCGTGGTCAGTCTGCAGTTCGACCTAACCAGCGACTCTGAACAGGACGCCTTTTTTGGTGCCTTCTTCAAGTTTGTCGAAGCCGCCGCTGTTGACGATGCCGACGCCATTTCCATGCATTCTGACACTCAGGGTGACCCGCTCATCAAGGTCGTGACCTTTGAGGATCAGGGTCTGGCGGAGCAGTTTCAGTCCTACTGGTCACAACGTCGTCGCTGGCTGGGGCTTTAGGCCCAACCCGACACAAGGGATCTTATGTCGCTCATCAAGGCCCTGCCGCTTCGTTATCGCCTGCCGCTTATACACGGCACACTCGGCCTGATCGGTAAGTGGCGCGCAAGGCACTGGACGAAGGCCACATCCGCTCAAGCTAAAACCGGCCCCTTTATCGTCTCAGGCTTTTTCAATGAAAGCATTGGCGTAGGCCGTGCGGGACAACTGACGGCGCAGGCACTTGAGGCCGCAGGCTACCCCGTTCAGCGGCATGACATACGCTCCTGCTTTAATCATATCAAGGATCAGAAGGCGCAATTACCCGGCAAAAACGGCGGCGTGTGGCTGATCCACGCCAATGCCCCCGAGGCGCTGGTCGCTTTGCTCAGCCATACACCGGATCAATGGTCAAACCGCTACCGGATAGGATTCTGGGCGTGGGAAACCCCAAAAGCCCCGGAATATTGGGTCTGGCTGGCCACCTATTTTCATGAAATCTGGGTGCCCAGTCGCTTTGTACGCGATGCGCTCACTACTGCCTTTGTTGCGTATGGGGCCGATCAGTGTGTTGAGCGCCTGCGGGTCATGCCTCATCCCGCACCGGAGCCTCCCGTCAAAGCCGATCGCGCGAACTTTGGTCTGTCCCCTGAGACCTGCGAAGTGCTTAGCCTGTTTGACGCCAAATCCTCAGCCGCGCGTAAAAACCCCTGGGCCGTCATCGAGGCGTGGACCAAAGCCTTTCCTGTTCCCGATACGCAACGCCGCCTGACCCTTAAGGTGCAGGACCTCAATGGTGATCTTTCGGCACGCACCCGTCTTGAGGCCCTGACCAGTCAGCGTCCGGACATCCGCCTGTTTACCGAACGGTTGTCGGATGCCGATATGGGACGGTTTGCGGCCTCGTTTGACGTGCTTGTGTCCCTGCATCGCTCGGAAGGTTTTGGCCTCAGCCTGTCCGAGGCCATGCAGGCGGGCGTGCCGGTGATGGCCACGGGCTGGTCGGGCAATACAGATTTCATGACGTCGGAAAATTCACGGTTGATCAGCTATCAGTTGATCCCGCTTGATGACGCCGACGGGGCCTATAGCGCGGTTAAGCCGGATGCCGATCAGGTCTGGGCCGAGGTCGATACAGACGAAGCGGCGCGGGCCTTGTATGACTTATGCACCGATCCGGCCTTACGCCAGCATCTGGGCGATGAGGCACGCACGGTTACCCATCAGGTGAACGCCCCCTGGTCGCGTGAAGCGCTTGCGCCCCTGCCCTTCAATTCATGGCTTTAAGGCCTTTGACTTGACTCTTTGGGGCAAAACAGGCAGATAGGCCGCATCTAAAGCCTGAACAGGGCTTTTTACGTAGCAAACCTCTGCGATCACAACCCCGGTCATCTGGAATCGGACGGGGATCGAGAGGCTCCCCGTCGGCGCGTTGCGCTCACGGGGTGTTTTTGTTTTGTAAAATACCCTGCACCACTGAACCCAAGGGAACGCCATGTTCGACACGCTGAATGAACGCTTATCCGGTCTGTTTGACCGTCTGGGCGGGCGCGGCGTCCTCACCGAGAAGGACGTTGACGAAGCGCTGCGCGAAGTGCGTGTCGCCCTGCTTGATGCCGACGTCGCCTTACCGGTTGTACGTCAGTTCATGACCAAGGCCCGTGAGCTGGCCACCGGCGAAGCGATCATCAAGGCCGTCAAACCTGCTGATCAGGTGGTTAAGGTTGTCTATGATGGCCTGATCGACATGCTGGGCGGCGAAGAGCCGACGCCGATTAACCTCAATGCCACCCCGCCCGCCGTTATATTGATGGCCGGTTTGCAGGGGTCGGGTAAGACCACATCTTCCGCCAAATTGGCCCTGCGTCTGACGAAGTTCGATCGCAAGAAGGTCATGATGGCCTCGCTCGATACCCGCCGTCCGGCGGCGCAGGAGCAACTGCGCCTGTTAGGTGAGCAGATCGAGGTCGCCACCTTACCCATCATCGCCGGACAAAGTGCCGTCGAGATCACCAAGCGCGCCCTTCAGTCGGCAAAGCTTCAAGGCTTTGACGTCCTGATCCTAGATACCGCCGGGCGCACCACGGTTGACGAAGCCCTGATGAGTGAAGCGGCAGAAATCGCCAAACTGTCTTCGCCGGTTGAAACCTTCCTTGTGGCTGACTCGCTCACCGGTCAGGACGCGGTACGTACCGCCACCGCTTTCCATGAGCGCCTGCCTCTGACCGGCCTGATCCTGACCCGCGTTGACGGTGATGGGCGTGGCGGGGCCATGCTGTCCATGCGCGCCGTTACCGGTCTGCCGATCAAGTTCACCGGCTCGGGCGAAAAGGTCGATGCGCTGGATGTCTTTGACGCACGCCGTATCGCCGGTCGCATATTGGGTCAGGGCGACGTGGTTGCGCTGGTCGAAAAGGCCGCGCAGGAACTCGATGCCGCCAAGGCCGAACAGATGGCCAGAAAACTGGCCAAGGGTAAGTTCGATCTCGATGACCTTGCCGAACAATTGCGCCAGATGCAGCGCATGGGCGGTATGCAGGGCATTATGGGCCTTCTGCCCGGCGTGCAAAAGGTCAAGAAGCAGATCGATGATCTGAATATCTCCGATAAGGTTTTTGCCCGTCAGGTGGCCATCATTACCTCGATGACCAAGGAAGAGCGCAAGAAACCAGACCTTCTCAATGCCTCACGCAAGCGTCGTATTGCCGCCGGTTCCGGCGTCGATGTCTCCGAAATCAACCGCCTCCTGAAACAGCACCGTCAAATGGCCGACGCCTTCAAGATGATGTCGAAGAACGGCGGCAAGGGTTTTGGCAATATGGCCAAGATGCTGGGGATGGGAGGCATGGGTGGCATGCCAAGCGCCGCTCAGATGCAGCAGATGGGGAAATCCCTCGGCCAGCAAACCCCCGAAATCGGTGCCGATCCGGTCGCGGATATGGAACGGCTCAAACAATTGGGGGCCGGTCAAATGCCCCCCGGTCTGAAACTGCCCGGCATGGGTGGTGGCGGGCTTCCCGGACTTCCGGGCTTGGGGGGTGGATCACCCCTTAATCCCAAAAAGAAATAACTGAAATCACTCGAAACAGCTTAACTCTAAGGATCTTGAAATGCTGAAAATTCGTCTGTCGCGTGGCGGCTCCAAGAAGCGCCCTTACTACCACATCGTTGTTGCTGACGCCGCTGCCCCGCGCGACGGTAAGTTCATCGCCAAGGTGGGTTCTTATAACCCTATGCTGGCTAAGGACTCTGAGCAACGCGTCACCCTTAAGGTCGAAGCCATTGCGGAATGGCTGAAAAAAGGCGCCCAGCCGACCGACCGCGTGGCACGCTTCCTGTCCAAGGAGGGCCTCGTGAAGTGGGAACATGGCAATAACCCGCAAAAGGGTACGCCTGGCAAGAAGGCTCAGGAACGTGCCGCTGAACGCGCTCAGCGCGAACAGGACCGTCTGGACGCCGAAGCCGCTGCCAAGGCTGAAGCCGCTGAAGCGGCCGCCGCACCTGCACCGGCTGCTGAAGAAACCCCTGCCGAAGAAGCTTAATTGCTTTTCACGACACGGAATTAAGGCTAAGGCCGGAAGCGTAAGCCTCCGGCCTTTTTCTTTGGGTATGTCTCAGATGTCTGATCTTGTTTTCGTCGCGCAGGTAGGTGCTTCCTTTGGTGTCAAAGGTGAGTTCAAGCTCATTAGCCATACCGAAGACCCGCTCGCCGTTCTGGAATATAATCCGCTGCTGAACGAAAAGGGCGAACCGACCCTGAGTATCACCGGTGCGCGCGGCCACAAAGGCGCTTTGATCGTCAGGGCCGAAGGCATTGCCGACAAGGACAAGGCCGAGGCCATCAAGAACCAGAAGCTCTATGTCCGTCGTGAAGACCTGCCGGAAATTGATGACGAGGATGATTACTACATTACCGACCTGATCGGTCTTGAGGTACGCAATCCTGATGGCTCGAAACATGGCCGCATCAAAAATGTCGAAAACTTCGGCGCGGGCGATCTGCTTGATATTCAGCCAGCCTCAGGCACCAGTTATTATCTGGCCTTCACGCGCGAAAATGTGCCCGAAGTGGATATTACGGCTGGCTTTATCGTCGTGGTGCCACCGAGCGAAGTCATTGCTGATCCTCAGCCTGAAGACGAAGGCTGATGCCTCAGATCAGGTTCTGAAACTGCCCGATGACCGTGCGATAAGAGTCGCGCTTGAATGACACGACGCGGTCAATGACCGTCTCAAGGTCGCACCACTCCCAGCGCTCGAACTCCTGTTCGCCATGCGCCTCAAGGTTCACTTCCGAGTCGTCACCGTCAAAGCGATAGGCAAACCATATCTGCTTCTGACCCTTGAAATTGCGCCCAATCTTCTTGTTGGCCAGTACTTCGGGCGGGAAATCATAGACCACCCAGTCCTGCGTCCGACCCAGAAGCGTCACCGAACGGATGCCGGTTTCTTCATAAAGCTCACGCAGTGCGGCGGCCTCGAGGTCTTCACCCTTATCAACGCCGCCTTGCGGAAACTGCCAGCTGAAATGACCGCCGACGCCAAAGCGTTTACCGATCCACACCTGATTGTCACGGTTAAACACCACTATGCCCACATTGGGGCGATAGGCATCGAGAGTGTCAGTGTGCGGCGTATCGGTCATGGCCGTGCTATAGCCGAAGCGGGCGCAAGTTGCAGCCCTTTTTCTTCCAGTCCCTGCGTCCATTTTATCGCCACCGCCAGCGTCACCGGATAGGCAAAGCTCGTCCCCAGTGCATGTCCACGCGCCTTGGCGGTCGCCTCAAGCCCCGAAAGCTGATTCTGGATGCTGGCGGCATTCAGTTGTGCATCAACGACTCGGTCAGCACTGGCCCGCCCCCAGGCCCCCGTCAGGCCACGCCCCTGCCCGTCATCGATAAAGGTCAGGCCGCGCAGTTTAAGCGCATTGGTAAAGGCCGGTGCCGCCGTCTTGTCACGCAGAAACGCGCTGCCCTGATAGTTGATGACACCGAAATAGCCACTGGCCTGCCCCAGAACCCATTTCAAACGGGATTGGGTTTCATCGGCCGATTGTTTGATCATCAGGGTCTTAGGGCCGGGATCGGTCGCCGGATAATCGACCGGCTCCATCGGCATCTCGATGAGCACCTCATGGCCCTGTGCCCGTGCCATGTCAATCCAGTTCTGCAAACCGTCGGCATAGGGCACAAAGGACAGGGTCACCTCGGCAGGCAATTGCTCAATGGCCGCCCGTGTCGTCGCCGGATTAAGCCCCAGCCCGCCGACAATCAGCGCCACTCTGGGCTTTCCGTTTGATTTAAACGGGCGGGCATAGGCCTGAGACGGCGTGCGGCCATCCGCGCCTATAATCGGTAAATTTCCATCCGGCCCCGGCTCAAACAGTCCGGCAATCGGCGCAGGTGCCAAAGGTCTGGCGGCCAGCCTGCTACGCGCAGGCACCGTGACCGGCGATCCGTCATCGGGCAGGGTAATCACCGCCGTGCCATCGACGGGGCCAGCCTCGGCCTGCAAGGCAAAGCCGCTGGCTGAGCTGCCTTCAAACATACCTACCGAATCAAGCCCGAAGGCCGCATCCCCCGACAAAGGGGCCAGCGGCATCTCACCGGTTTCATTGGCATTGGTTTCGGTGGGGGTAAAACGCGCCAGATTAACCCGTATCTGGGGCGACCCCGCCTCAGGATTGGCGGCCAGCCCCAGAAACAAGGCACCGGCTCCCGCAAGAAGACCCAGCGCCAGAAGCGGCGCGACATAGGGCTTTTTCAAACCGGCCCACAGATGCGTGCCGATCCCTCTAAGGCGAGCCTGTACAGAGCCGGATGGACGCACCAGTGACGACGACGACAGTGCCGACAACTTCTTTCTGGTGAACATGACCCGACCCGATGATTCCACAGCGGGAAATCCCGCAATCCAATAGGGATGCAGCTTGCCAATTTATAGTTAACAAACCCTAATCAGGGCCGCTGCCCGACACCCTAAAATGCTTCACCGGACGGACACATCACGGCGTCCGTCCGGCGCATTTTGCCTAAGGCTTCGGAGCGGCGGCCTCAGGTTTCGGCGCAGCCGGTTTGGCAGGCTCAGTCTTCAGTGGTGCCTTGGCCTTGTCGCGGAAACGCTTGCCCGGTTCATCCACCAGATCCGACGCCGCCAGTTTCAGGCCACGCGGGTTATTTGCCGCCTTCAGCACGTCGCCACCATAGCCCAGCACGTCCTTGGCGCGCTGAAGCTGGAAGTCACCTTCCTTGGTGTCATAATCATCGGGCGGCACTTCGGAGACCACATGCGGATCACGGCGCTTCTTACCTTCGTCGGCATCAAGCGCATTGCGATAATCGGCCTCAGAGAAACTGAAGGCGCGGTTGGCGAGGATTTTCGCCTGATCGCGGGACTGTGCGACCTCAAGATCAGGCTCGATGCCCGTCTTCTGGATGGAACGACCGGACGGCGTGTAATAGCGGGCAATGGTCAGCTTGACCGCGCGGTTGTCCCCCAGATTGACCACGCTCTGCACCGACCCCTTACCAAAGGTCGTCAGACCAACGATCGAGGCGCGCTTATGATCCTGCAAGGCACCGGCGACGATTTCCGCCGCCGAGGCCGAACCGGGATTGGTCAGGACAACAATCGGCTTGCCATCCATGATGTCGCCTTTTTTGGCCTGATAGCGTACGATATCCGATGCCTTGCGTCCGCGTTGTGAGACCACCTCGCCGCCCTCAAGGAACAGGTCGGCAATGCCCACTGACTGATCCAAAAGACCGCCCGGATTGTTACGCAGATCAAGGATCAGGCCCTTCATGGCCGGATTTTCAACCTTAAGCTGCGCCAGGGCCTCAGTGGCCTCGCGTGTCGTGTTTTCATTGAAATTGGAAATACGCAGATAACCGAAATCACCTTCCATACGAACGCGCACGGATTTGATATTGATGATTTCGCGGGTCAGAGTGACCTCGAACGGCTCATCCACGCCTTCGCGCACAATGGTCAGGGTCAGGTCGGTTTTGGGGGCACCCTTCATCTGGGAAACCGCCTCATTGAGGCGTAAGCCCAGAATGCTGGTGCCGTTGATCGCAGTAATATAATCGCCGGACTCAAGCCCCGCCCGCATGGCCGGTGTGTCATCCATGGGGGTGACGACCTTGACGGCCCCATCCTCTGACGTCACCTCAAGCCCGATACCGCCATAGGCACCTTTGGTCTTTTCCTGAAGATCGGCATAATCTTCTGCTGGCAAATAGCCTGAATGCGGGTCCAGCGAAGACAACATGCCCTGAAGGGCCGATTCGATCAACTTCTTGTCATCGACCTCGACGACATAGTTTTGCTTCACCAGCGCCAGAACATCCCCGAAAAGTTCCAGCATCTCATAGGTGTCGGATTTAGGCGAAAAAGCCGGCTGGCTGGCATAGGAGACCGCGCCTGCGCTCAAAGCCAGAATAGCAATGCCACTCAACAGATAGTTCTTCATCTAAATCCTCAAAACCGGAGCCCCCGCTCCGTTACCTGTATGCCCGAAACACCGGACACTTTGACCGACCATACTACAGTCTGCAATGAGGCGTAAACAGGGCAGAAAGCCCCGTTATCAATTACAATTTTGACAGATCAAAACCCGTAGCCGGATTAACCGGCCGGTCGGATTTGCGCAGCTCAAAATAGAAGGATTGCGGCTTTTCGCTTAAGTTGGGCAATCGCCCCAAAGGCTCATTGGCCCCGACGGTTTTTCCGGCCTCGACATAGACCCGACCTATACCTGTCATGATCACGCGGTAATCGCCACCGACATGGACAATGATTACCTGCCCATAGCCCTCAAGTGGCCCGGCATATTCCACTTCACCTTCTGCCGGTGAACGCACCTGCGCGCCCGCCGCCGCCTTAAGGCGCACGCCGCGAATGACACGCCCATCTACGGTTTCGCCATAGCCGGCCAGCTTTTCCCCCACAACCGGCACCACCAGATTTAAGGACTTATTCTTTTGCGTCCCGAGCAAGCCTTTCAGCGGCGTCTGGCCGCGCAACACCCGCGCCCGCGCCTCAAGTTCCAGATTACGCACCTCAAAAGCATCGGCTTCGCTCAAAAGCTGATCCTCAAGCCGCCCGCGTTCGGCCAGAAGCGCCTCAAGCTGCGCCTGCTGCTCAGCGACATCGCTTTCGGAAATAAACAGGGCTTCACTCTGCAAGGCGGCCTCGCGACGCACCGCCAGAAGGTTACGGTTCTGCTCGGACAGGGCATCGGCGCTTTTTTTAAGCTCCGGCGTGACTTCCTTGAGGATGATCGCCGCCAGCACGGCATCATTGGCCTTACGCGAGGACACAAAAATTGTCGGGGGCGGGTTGCGTGAATAGACCTGCAGGGCGCTCAGGAGACGCGCCTGTTTATTCCGCATGGTGCCCAGACGGCGCGTTAGATCGGCCTCATGGGCATTAAGCGTCTCAAGGCGCGCCCGATAGACCGCCGCACGTTTTTCAGACGCGCCCTGCTTTTGACCGATATTGATAATCTCGCGCCGCAGCCCTTCCATTTCGCGGGCAATCTGTCGGGCGGAACGGCGCTTTTGTTCGCTCTTGCGTTCATTGGCCCTGAGTTCGGCCTGAATAGTATCCAGTTCGGCCTGCGCCTGTTTGCTTAAGACCACCTGCCCTTGCGCACCGGACACGCATAAGCCCATGAGGCACAGGGCCACCACAGGCTTCAGGCGTGAGAAAAATCGGGCGCGACGCATGATTAAAATTACCCGTTTATGGTTAAGGCTTGATTAGAGAACGCTTCGTATCAATCCCGATGATAGGGCGATCCGGCCAGTATGGTCACTGCTCGATACATCTGTTCGGCCAGCATCAATCGCACCAGCGCATGCGGCCAGGTCTGCGGCCCGAAGGCCAGCGAAAACCGCGCTGACCTGACCAGTTCCGGATCAAGCCCGTCTGCCCCACCAATCAGCAGAGCCAGTTTACGCTCACCAGAATCCTTCAGCTTATCAAAGCGTCCGGCAATCTGACGCGAGGTCAGAAGGTCGCCGCGTTCATCACAGGTAATCAGGCATACGCCTTCCCCCAGTGCGGCCATGATCGCTTCGGCTTCACGGGCCTTGTTGAGCGCCACGTCCTGCGATCGCGCTGTTTTCTTAGGCTCGATCTCTAGTAACTCCGCCCCACCAAAACCCAAAGGCCGTCCCGCTTGCGCGGCACGGCCCAGATAGTCTCGGGTCAGATTATTTTCAGGCGTATTGCCGAGTTTTCCAACCGCCGCCAGAACCAGTTTCATGGATCAGGCCAGCCCTTTATTCAGGACGGGAATCGAGCAGGTGACCCGAGCGTTCGCCGGTGGGCGATACAGACCAGATCTTCTCAATATTATAGAAGGTGCGCACTTCGGGACGGAAGATATGGACAACCACATCACCGACATCGATCAGCACCCAGTCGCAGGCCGGAAGACCTTCGATACGGGCCTTACCGAAACCGCTTTCTTTCAATGCGCGCAGCACGTGGTCAGCCAAGGCCCCTACGTGACGATGGGAACGACCCGAAGCGATAATCAGGGTGTCTGCGACCGAGCTTTTGCCGCGCAGATCGATGCATACGATATCTTGCGCCTTATCATCCTCAAGGCGGTTGAGAATCAGGGTCTCAACGGCCAGACCGTCTTCAGTGACGGTGGAACTCTGGTCAATATCGGCCGCCGGAGGTTCGGCGGAAGGTGAAGTCGGCGCGTCTTGCGCAAGCTGACGAGGCAGAGGAGTAGCTCCTTGAGATTACAAACTGTTGTTGACCTTAGCACAATCATCGACAGGGGTCATCCTTTGACTGCCAATATGCCAAAGTTTTTACTTTTGCGCGGTCTTTTGCGCCCGTATCGCTGTAGACGATGCGTTATTCAACGGCGCCGTCAGATATATCCAGGCGGGTGCCTCAAAGTGCGGCAATAGGCGCGCCTGCCGTTCGGCCCGCCTTTTCACCCTAAGATAGGCGGCTGCCGGTGACCTCAGGCTTTTCATGGACTGACCCGGCCGAGCAACAACAGCAATGGGCATAAGCGCGGCAAGCTCTTTCCAGTCCCGCCAGCGATGAAATTGCGCCAGACTGTCGGCCCCCATGATCCAGACAAAGTGCACCGCCGGAAACCGTATTTTCAACGCCCTCAGCGTTTCGACCGTATAGGCCGTACCGATGCGCGTCTCAAAATCGGAAACCACATCTCCCACACCTGCCAGAGGTGCAACCGAAGCCATACGCGCCTCAAGCGGGGCCATATCAGCCTTTGATTTCAAGGGGTTCTGCGGCGACACCAGCCAGATTACCCGATCCAGCCCCAGTCTTTGGCGGGCCCTATTGACCACATGGGCATGCCCCTCATGCGCCGGATTGAACGAGCCGCCAAACAGGCCGACCGTCTGAGCAGCCCCCAGATGAAAGCCTGCCCTGAGCGTGCTTTTCCGTCTGGCTGTCCTAGTCATCCCACGGGCTGTAGCTGCTTTCGGCAGGGATTTCCGCCTGCTTTTCCGCACTTTTCTGTTCATTGATCACCCCAAGCGTGGCGAACAACAGATCGCGCACCCCTTCGTGGGTGACACCGGAAATCAGGTGCGGTGTTTGCTTTGACACTTTTTTGATCGCTTTGACGATCGCCTTGCGCTGATCGGCATCGAGCGAATCCGCCTTGTTGATGGCGACAATTTCCTGACGATCCGCCAGACCATCATCATAGGCCGCCAGTTCCTTGCGGATAATTTTATAGGCCTCAACAGGGTCTTCCTGCGTACCGTCAATCAGGTGGATCAGCACCTTGGTACGCTCGACATGGCCCAGAAACCGCGTTCCCAGCCCCGCCCCTTCAGACGCCCCTTCGATCAGGCCCGGAATATCGGCAATAACAAACCGCTGCTCGACCCCAAGGTCGATCACCCCGAGATTTGGCGTCAGGGTGGTGAACGG
>JBCEBX010000074.1:0-5159 GCA_039206455.1 Asticcacaulis sp. | reverse complement strand
AAAGGCTACGACACGGTGGAAGCAAACCATCAGTTGGGCTTTGCCGCCGATGAGGCCGCAAGGAAGGTTGATTTACCGGCATTGGGCAAGCCTACCAGACCGGCATCGGCGATCAGTTTCAGGCGCAGCCACAGCCAGCGCTCCTCGCCATCCTGTCCGGGCAAGGCAAATTTCGGGGCCTGATTGATCGGCCCCTTGAAGCGGGTATTGCCCCAGCCGCCATTACCGCCCTTGGCCAGAAGCAGCTTCTGGCCGACCTCATCGAGATCGGCAATCAGCGTCTCGTGATCTTCTTCAAACACCTGCGTGCCGACCGGCACCTTGAGTATAAGGTCCTCGGCATTGGCGCCGTGCATCTGACGGCCCTGTCCGTGTTCGCCGGTATTGGCTTTGAAATGCTGCTGATAACGGTAATCGATCAGGGTGTTCAGCCCCTCAACCGCTTCGATCCATACGCTGCCGCCCTTGCCGCCGTCACCACCGTCCGGCCCGCCGTTCGGGATGAACTTCTCCCGCCGGAACGACACGGAACCCGCGCCTCCATTACCGGAGCGAATATAGATTTTACACTGGTCGAGAAATTTCATCGTAACTTACTAGCAGAGATAAGGCGGCTGACAGGAGTATCAGCCGCCTTTGTGAACTAAGTCCGCCCTAAGATCAAATCTTTGCGGATTTCTTATGCTCAGAATGAGGATATTTGCGCCTCAGATCAGAGCAAACGGATCATATGCAACACTTCGTGGTCACCGGAAGCCGCATCTGACTCGATTGTCCGGCGTCCGGTGTAAAGGAAACCGGCCTTTACCAGCACACGCGACGCCGCCTCATTATCGGCGACATGCGCAGCGTGCAGGATGCGGTGTCCACCATAACGGGCAATCTGAGCCACCAGCGCCTTCACGGCTTCGGTGCCATAGCCCATACCCTGAAACTCAGGCGCAATCGAAACGCCAAGAGTCGGGCCAAACATATGCAGATTACCCTGCCCCGTTGCATAACGGGCCAGACTGACCACGCCAATCAGACGATCATCTTCAGTGCGTACACCATAGATGGGCATTTTGGCACTTGAGTGCAGACGCGCACGCTCAATATAGGCGGCGGCTTCGGACTCGCTGAGCGGCATCAGGCGCTTGTCGGAAAACACCTGCATGAGATCATAGAGGTCGCCTGCACGCAGGCTCTTGAGCGACAGACGATCCGTCTTCACTTCATTAGCCATCACCTGACCGTTCATATGGTCGGTGGCGGGGCGCATTAAGGTCTCTATGGTCGGGGCAATCATTGGCTTATTCCCGTTGTCTTCGTTAAGGTTAAGTTCCCGCCGCAGCGGGAGGCTTGAAACCAGTTTATCGGGTCGCTGAGGTTATTTTGTGCGGGCAATGTGTCAGAGCCCGCATAAAAAGACAGCCACCTGTCGGGCATCAGGCATAAAGAGCCTGTAAAACCCGAAACATTTCACCGGATATCAGAAACTGATTTTCCGGCACAAAACCCGACTTACTGGTCCCGACTTACTGGTAACGAACGGGGATGAGGTTAAACCGATTATCCGCCTGAGCGCCTTGACCGGTCTCAACTCAGTTGAGCTGAAAAACGAAAAGGGAGCCCGGATAACAAAATCCGGACTCCCCGTTCATTGGTTTCGTCCAGATCGGCCTATAGTATAAGCGCGATCTGTGACAATTCTCAGATAGCGCTTATTCGGCGGCTTCAGCCACCGGAATGATCGACACATAGGTGCGGTTGTCACGCTTGGTCGTGAACTTCACCGCGCCGTGCGCCGTCGCAAAAAGGGTGTGATCGCGGCCGAGGCCTACATTGTCACCCGGAAAGAACTTCGTACCACGCTGGCGAACAATGATGTTTCCGGAAAGGACGTTTTCGCCGCCGTAGCGCTTCACGCCAAGACGCTTGGATTCTGAATCGCGACCGTTACGTGACGAGCCGCCTGACTTTTTATGTGCCATGATATAACTCCTTAGGCTCGCTGATTACGCTTCTTCAGACGCGGCTTCGGCCTTTTTCTTAGGCGCAGCACGCTTCTTTGGGGCGGGGGCTTCTTCGGCAACCGGTGCTTCAACCGCTTCGGCCAGACCGCGCGGCGCAAGGCCACGGGCGCGGGCATCAAGCTCAGCCTTGGTCACCAGTGAAACGGTGCCTTCCCAGGCCGCCGACTTACCTGCACCATTGATAGCGGTGATGCGGATAGCCGATTCCGGCTGACGATGACCATTGGTACGACGATAGCCCTGACGACGGATCTTCTTGAAGATCTTTACCTTCTTGCCCTTACGGGTTTCGATTAGCGTGCCTTCGACCACACCACCGTCAACGACAGGCGTGCCAACGACTGCACCGGCTTCATCACCGATGAGCAGGACTTCTTCAAAACGAACCTTTGCGCCGGCTTCGCCTTCGATCTTCTCGACCACCAGCAGGTCGCCGGCGGATACGCGGTATTGCTTACCGCCAGTTTTAATTACCGCATACATCGGTTCAGTGCCTTTTTGTTTTCAGCATCGCGAACCCGAACGGCAGGTTATCACCTAAGGTTCACGCAAATAAGAACATTACCCGCAAGACATTTGCCTTCGGGAGAGAGGGGCGCTTTATATAGTTTTTGCACCTTGAGTCAATGCCTGTTTCAGCCACTTTGGGCCTGTTTCCGACACTTTACGCATTGGGCTGTCGAAAATTTCAGCCCCTGCCCGATCAATGCTCCACTGTTTCCTTGATTTCATCCGTCAAAGGCTTAACTAAGGCGCAAATCTCTGCATTTGACAGCCGAAAGCGTAATCTCATGGCCGACACCGCCCCCGTCTCGCAAAAAACCCCCGTCACGGTTCTGACCGGCTATCTGGGCGCGGGCAAGACCACGCTTCTGAACCGTATCCTGAGCGAGAACCACGGTCAGAAATACGCCGTCATCGTCAACGAATTCGGTGAAATCGGCATTGATAACGACCTGATTGTCGGCGCGGACGAAGAAGTGTTCGAAATGAATAACGGCTGCGTCTGCTGCACGGTGCGCGGCGACCTTATCCGCATCCTGTCGAACCTTCTGAAGCGCAAGGGCCGCTTCGACGCGATTATTGTGGAAACCACGGGCCTTGCCGATCCCGGCCCCGTCGCCCAGACCTTTTTCGTCGATGAGGACGTCAAGGCCAAGACCTACCTTGATTCGGTCACGGCTCTGGTCGATGCCAAGCACTTCGATCAGGCGCTGGCCGCCGATCGTGTTGTCAAGGAACAGATCGCCTTCGCCGACCACATCATCCTCAACAAGACCGATCTGGTCGATGGCGATACGCTCAATCAGATCGAAGCCCGCCTCAAGGGCCTGAACCCGCTGGCCTCCATTCAACGCGCCGAGCGTTCGGGCGTCGATATCCAGAGCCTGCTTAATCAGCACCGCTTCGATCTTGAGAAAATGGACTCAGTGGCCAACCACCACGACCACGGCCCTGATTGTGCGACAGACTGCGGTCATGACCATGCGCATGATCACCATCATGACCATGACCACGTGCATGACGAGCATTGTGGCCATGACCACAGCCATGATCACCACAATCATGACCACATTAATCCGATCCACGACACCGAGATCACCAGCGTGTCCTTCAGCACCAATAAACCGATCAATGGTGTGGCTTTCACACGCTGGCTCGACAAGCTACTGGCTGAAAAAGGGCAGGACATCCTGCGCGCCAAGGGCATCCTCAACATCAAGGACGAAGACCGTCGTCTGGTCTTTCAGGCCGTGCACATGATCCTTGAGGGTGACCTGCAAAGGCCATGGGGCGAGAATGAACCGCGCCTGAGCCGGGCGGTGTTCATTGGCCGTCACCTTGACGAAGCCGCCCTGCGCACTGGATTCAACGCCTGCATCGAGAAGTAATCCATGCCCTTTGCCTTTGAAAAAAACTACGGCGATTATATCGTCGCCGCCCTGTTCGATTCCGCCGATGAGCCTGTGGTGGCCATTGCTGACGGGCGCGTTATCTTCCCTGATTCAGACGTCGAATTCGCCGCCCACCCTGACGCGGGCATATTAAGCGCCGCCATTCACCCGTCAGGCGTCGGCCTGATCACCGGCGGCGATGATGGTCGCATTGTCTGGACAACCAAGGACGCAGGGCCGATTGAAATCGCTGCCCACAAAGGCGCCTGGTTCGATGTGCTGGCCATAAGCGACGCCTCAAACCTCGTGGCCGCCGCTTCGGGCAAAACGGTCTATCTTTATGACCTTGTCAAAAAAGACGCCCCAAAGGTGCTGGAGCATCCCTCCTCAGTGTCGGGCCTGACCTTTGATTCCAAAGGCCGCAAGCTCTATGCCTCTTCCTATGGCGGGGCCTATGTCTGGTTCGCACGTCTGGCGCAACAAAAGCCAAGCCTCCTGAAATGGGCCGGATCGCACACCAATATTGCCATCAGCCCCGACGATAAATTCCTGATCACCGCCATGCAGGACAATGCCCTGCACGGCTGGCGTCTGGCCGATTCCAAAGACATGCGCATGGGCGGTTATCCCGCCAAGATCAAGTCGCTCGACTTCTTCGCCAAGGGCAAACTTCTGGCCACGTCCGGTGCCAATGGCGCGGTCGTCTGGCCGTTCCTCAAGGCCAATGGCCCGATGGGGGAAAATGCGTCTGAGATCGCCGCAGATGAATCAAGCCTCGTCACGGTCGTATCCGGCGCCTCTGAGGACACCATCCTCTCTGCCGGTCTTGATGATGGCCGCGTCTGGCTGGCGGAGTTGAAATCCACCGCTCAGGAATGGATCAAGCGCGAAAAAGGCCCGGCCATCAGCGCCCTGGCTATGTCAGGGGAAGCCAACCGCATCCTTATTGGCGACGAGGACGGTTCGGTCTATATCTACGAAGCATAATTTATTTCGCGTTTGGGGGCATCATGGCGGCCACAGCTAAAAAGACATTCAGGCCGTTTCGCCTGTTGCTGCAAATCTGTGTCGGCCTGTTTATCTTCAGTATTGTTTCCGTGGCTGTGCACCGCTTCGTACCGGTGCCTTTTACGTTCCTGATGTTTCAGCGTGCCTTTGAGGGCCACGGCATCGACCACCGCTGGGTGCCAATGGAGAAAATCTCGGATCATCTTAAGGTCGCGGTCATCGCTGCCGAAGATGCCAAGTT
>JBCEBX010000073.1:0-5874 GCA_039206455.1 Asticcacaulis sp. | reverse complement strand
GCGTCAAGGTGGTTTCACCGGTAAAGGACTGGATGTCTTTTGACCATAAATCCTTAAGCTGTACGGGCTGGTCGCTGAGATATTTCAGATGCTCCGCCGTCAGATTGACCGTAACCGGCGCACCGGTGCGGTTAAACAGGGCGGTAGCCTTCTGACCGGACGACAGAGATTTCACAAGGATCTGCACATCGTCGGTGGCATAGGCGATGACCGCCTGATGGCCGCCCTTATCCTGATTGAGGGCAATGATGTCGGCATTGCCCCATATATCCATCAGGCTTTGCGGGGCGCTGCGCAGGTCATAGCTGATCAGCAGCGGCGCATTGATCATCGCCCAAAGCGCAAAGTGCGCACGGGCCTGAACGAGGTGATTGGCGTCAAATTCGCCGTGGCCGATAAACAGGATATCGGGATCGTTCCACGCACCGGCCTGAGCGTAAAGTGAACGCGTCGAAGCGCTGTCGAAATTGTGCAGCATACGTGTCCAGGTCGGCGTGATGTCGCCACTGGTGCGCCACATATGGCCGGTCTGCTTGCCCCAGGTGCGGACATCGGCGGTGCCCCAGTTGCACAGAGCCAGAATGTAGTCGCCATCCGGATTATGTTTGTCGAGGGCGGTCGCCACCTCATCATAAAGCCGACGTACGCCGGTAATGTCAGTGCGCGAAATGGCGTTCTGATCGATTAATGGCTCAATGCCGTTATAGGCGTGCGTTTTCACCAGATCGCTGTTCGGGGCATAGACATTGATACCGCAGGCATCGACCTTGATGTAGTCAAAGCCCCATTCGGCAAAATAAAGCGCAATATCCTGATCGACATGGCCGTATAGCCCGACCTCACGTTCGGCGGTCGTGCCTTCGGGCAGGTTGGGCGAATGCAGATCATAGGCCTGTGAGCAGGCATTGTGCCCCACATCGGTATAGATGCCCGCCTTTAGGCCCATGCCGTGCAGCTTGTCGGTGAAGGGGCGGAAGCTGGTGCCTGCCTTGCCGCCGGTCTTTGCGGACGGGAACAGGTTGGTGCGAATCTGCATACGGTTGTCGGACTGACGCCGTTTCAGCCACCAGCCGTCATCGAGATTGACATAGACATAGCCCTTTGTGGCCAGTCCGCTGTCGACCAGAACTTGCGCCGCACCCATCACCTTGGCTTCGTCGATTTCCGTGCGAAAGGCGTTCCATGAGTTCCAGCCCATAGGTGGCGTCTGCGCCTGCTTACGCTGCGGGATGCTCCATGCGCCCGTAGGCTTAAGCGGGTCGGCGGCGCTGACTTCGGCGTGGGCCATGACGGGTATGAACGCCGTGCCCAGTGGCAGGGTCAGGCTGAGGGTCGTCAGCAGGGACAGACGGGCAAGACGTGAGCGGACGGACATGGCAAATTTCCCCTTAGTTGAAATGGTCTTGTTTTTCTCCTCCCTGCCTTGCGGGGAGGTGGGTCGGCGCGTAAGCGACGAGACGGAGGGGTCTGAGACCGTCAGAATACCCCTCCGCCCTCGCTTTGCTCAGGCACCTCCCCGCAAAGCAGGGAGGAGGGAGCAGGTAACGTTTATTTCTTACTGAAAAACACGCGTTTGGCATTGGTGTAATAGAGCTTGTCTATTACGCTTTTGGGCAGGTTCAGGCCGGTGACATCGGCTTCGATATCATCGACGCGGCGCACCGTATCGGTCGCCAGATAGGCCCAGTCATTGCGCCAGTAGTCGTGGGCTGTGGCACGGAAGGCGGCGGGATCATCGCCCGGATTAAGCGTCAGGTCGGTGCCGTACATCAGGCGATCCTGATACTTAATGAAAAAATTTCGCACCTTATCGTGTTCGCGCACTGACTGATACTGAATCTGGGTGATACGTGCTGCCAGCTCAAGCGTGGCATTGGGGTGCGCATCAAGGAATTTGGCGGCTTCATCGACACTCCATTCCAGACTGCCCATGTGGGCGCCGACGAAATTAAGTTCGGGGTGCTTTGTCACAAAGCGGTCGCGCGCCGCAATCAGTGCTTCGTAGCGCGGCATGTGCGGCTGTTTGTACATGTGATATTCGGGGAAGTTACCGAAATAGAGCTTATCATTGGTGGTGGTCATTTCCTCGACCGGCAACCAGGCGTTTTTGGGCTCGGCCTGATGGGCAATGAACACAAGGCCGCGTTGTTCAATATGGGCGATCACCGGATCAAAGCCTGCGTCATCAATAAAGATCAGCTTGCCGTCCTTATCCTTTTCGACCATGCCGATATTCTTCCACACCTTGACGCCCAAGGCGCCCTGATCGGCCTCTGAGTCTATGTAGGCATTGGTTTTTCCGGCCCATTCAGGGGTGCCAAAACCTTGCATGGTAAAGGTAGCCGCATAATGGAAATGCTGCGGATCGGCCTTATGGAAATGGTGCGCCGCATCGGCCTGATCGGCAATCGACGGAAAGGCCGGATAATCGACGTTAATCGTCAGAAGTTCGAAATTGTCGGCCTTCGCCTGTTCAACGAAGGCGGGGTCTTTCACATTCAGGTGTACGTGCGCATCGAACTTGCGCACCTTGGCGAAATCTTCGACTGTATAGTGGGTTTCAGCTGCCGGAGCGGTGCATCCCGCAGCCATAAGAACAGTGGCAACCATTAGGGGCAGGCGGTTTAAAAGCATCGCGGCGACCTCCTCAGTTTCGCTAAAACAACGAAAACGAAATTTAATGTTTCGATTATGTGTCTTTTTGTTTGCCTTTTTATTTTGACTTGTGCAACATGAAAATGATCGCAAGGCCCCAACCCATAAGAATACACAGAAGTTAAACGGGGCCGTCAGGCGCAGAGGAGTTATAGCCACATGATCCCCAAACCGCTTTCGCCCCATATGAAAAGACGTAATTTCCTCAAGCTGATGACCGGAACGGTTGTGGCTTCGGGCCTGGCGGGTGCCTTGCCTGCGGCCGCGCAACTGGCGCTGGCGACGGTAACCGATGGCACGCTGACCATTGAATTTGATACGGCCATGCACAGCCGCCTCATCTCCGGTCTGGGGGGCGCGTCGACCGTTCTGACGGATTTCGCGCCGTCAGACACCTTGTCGCTGAGCGATGGCCGACGCATTGACGCGTTTAATTTCGCCGGTCATTCCCGCGCGGCAGTCAATACGATCCACGGCAAGGGTACGGCCCATACAGTGCGTGGTGTGTCGGCTGAGGGTATCGAAAAGACGCTGGTGATCACCCTTTATGAGCGTTATCCGGGGTTTGCGCTGGTTAAGACGACCTATCGTAATCGCGGTGAGACTCCCTTATCTGTGCAGCGCTGGCGTGCGCATGCCTATGCGCTGAAATCCGCAGGGACGGGTTTCTGGTCATGGTCGGGCGCGACACATGAAAACCGCCGTGACTGGGTGCAGCCGGTAGCGGCGGGCTTTGATCAGCCGAACTTTATGGGCATGAATGCCTCTGATTATGGCTCCGGCACGCCGATCGTTGACGCCTGGCGGCCCGATGCCGGTCTGGCGGTCGGTCATGTCGAAACGCGGCCCAAGCTGGTGTCTCTGCCGCTTTTGGGAACGGCGGCGGGCGCTTCGGTGGCCATCGAGGAAAGCCGTGCCTTTGAACTGGCGGCGGGGGAAAGCTTCACGACACTTGAGACCTTCGTGACGGTACACCAGCGTGACTATTACGCGACGCTGGATACCTATCGCCGCATCATGGCCGATAAGGGTATGGCGGCTCCCAAGCCGACCGAAGGCTGTTATGAGGCCATCTGGTGCGCGTGGGGCTATGACCGTGACTTTACCATTGCCGAGATCGAAGGCTCGCTGGCCAAGGTCAAGGAGATGGGCCTTGAGTGGGCAGTGATCGATGACGGCTGGCAGACCTCGGAAGGGGACTGGTATCTTGATGTCGCCAAGTTCCCGCGCAAGGACGAGGATATGATTGCTCTTGTGCAGATGATCCGTGCGGCGGGTCTTAAACCCAAGCTGTGGCTGGCCCCGCTGGCGGTCGATCCGGGCACGGATTTGCTGCGCTATAATACCGATCAGCTCGTGCTCAATGAATGGGGCGCGGTACAGGATGTCAGTTGGTGGAACGCCTTTTATCTGTGTCCGGCCTATGGCCCGGTGCGCGATTTTACCAAAGCGCTGATCACCAAGATCATTGGCGAATGGGGCTTTGATGGCATCAAGCTGGATGGCCAGCATATGAACGCCGTCGCGCCGTGTCATAATCCGAAGCACAACCATGCCCATCCGAACGATTCGGTTGAGCAGATTCAGGACTTCTGGAAGATGGTCTATGATACGGCCATCGCCATCAAACCCCATGCGGTCATCGAATTCTGTCCGTGCGGTACGGCTTATGCCTTCTATAACCTGCCCTATACCAATCAGGTGCCGTCATCCGATCCGCTGTCATCCTGGCAGATTAGACATAAGGGTAAATCGCTTAAGGCGCTGATGGGGGGCGATGCCGCCTATGCCGGCGACCATGTCGAGCTGAGTGACAATGGCACTGACTTCGCCTCAAGCGTGGGTATCGGGGCGATTGTCTCAACCAAGTTCACCTATCCCCACGAAGGGCGTGGCAAGGATGCCAATTTCCTGCTGACGCCTGAGCGCGAAGTCGTGTGGCGCAAGTGGATCGACATCTATAACCAGAAGATGCTGCCCAAGGGTCAGTATCGCGGTGAGCTTTATGATATCGGCTTTGATAAGCCCGAGGCCCATGCCATCGAAAAAGACGGCAAGCTCTACTATGCCTTCTATGCGCCGACATGGAACGGTGAGGTGGAACTGCGCGGTCTGAAAAAGGGCAACTATGCCGTTCGTGACTATTTCAACAATAGCGATCTGGGGCGGGTAAATGCGTCCGGCAATCGTCTTAATGCGGCGTTTGACGGCTTCCTGCTGCTCGAAGCCACGCCGGTCAGGGGGTAGTCATGGATGTGCCCGTCAATACCGATGTAAAACATAAGCGCTGGTTGATGTTTGCTTTTGCCACCGTCGCCCTCTGGGGCGTATGGGGGGCGTTTGCCGGTATCTCTTCCCAGCGCGGGTTTCCCGAAACGCTTGTCTATTGCGTCTGGGCGCTGACCATGATCATGCCAGCGGTTTATGTGCTGGCCAAGGCGGGCTGGCATCTGGATCGTGATCCGATGGCCATTTTATACGGGCTGATTATAGGCCTGACCGGTGCGGGCGGGCAGATGATCCTGTTCTATGCCGTCAGCACTGGTCCGGCCTATCTGATCTTTCCGGTCATTTCCCTGTCGCCTCTGGTGACCATTTTCCTGTCGTTTTTTCTCCTGAGGGAGCGAACCACATGGTTAGGGGCTTTGGGGGTGATTCTGGCGCTGATTGCCCTGCCAATGTTTGATTTTTCACCGGAAAGCGGTTTTTCGGCCCTGAGTGGCGGTAGCTGGTTTCCGCTGGCCCTGATCATCATGGCCTGCTGGGGTGTGCAGGCCTATTTCATGAAGCTTGCCAATGGCCGTATGAGCGCGGAAAGCATCTTCTTCTATATGATGCTGACAGGGCTGATGCTTATTCCGGTGGCGCTTTTGATGACTGATTTCAGCCAGCCGATCAATTGGGGCTGGGACGGGCCGCTGCTTACAGCGGGTATTCAGATCCTCAATGCCATTGGTGCCTTGTGTCTGGTGTTTGCCTTCAGATACGGCAAGGCGATTGTCGTGTCGCCTCTGACCAATGCGGGGGGGCCATTGGTGACGGCGGTTATTTCGCTTCTGGTGGCGGGTATTGTCCCCGGATGGCTTAAAATGGTTGGGCTTGTGTTCGCCTTTATTGCGTCAGCGCTACTGGCATTGACCTGACGCATACCGGCCCGTTCGCCACCTTCTCGTGTCGGGCCGGGTGGGCCTGTCTTTGGTGATATTTGCGATGGACAGG
>JBCEBX010000072.1:0-5901 GCA_039206455.1 Asticcacaulis sp. | reverse complement strand
CTGCATATCTGGGCGCTGCACGTTACCGGTCAGAACAACCCGGCCGGTGTCGAGATCAAGTCGAAAGAAGACACGGTTCCGTTCACGCCCTATGCAACGGTCAAGGACGGTCTCGGGATCATCATCTTCCTGTTCCTGTTCGCCATCTTCGTTTTCTTCCTGCCGAACTCACTGGGTCACGCGGATAACTATATCCCCGCTAACCCGCTGGTGACGCCTGCGCACATCGTGCCGGAATGGTATCTGCTGCCGTTCTACGCCATCCTGCGCGCCGTTCCGGACAAGTTCCTTGGGGTTGTGGCGATGTTCGCGGCCATTGCGGTTCTGTTTGTTCTGCCCTGGCTTGATACGTCCAAGGTGAAGTCCATGCGTTACCGTCCGGTAATGCGCTGGTTCTTCGTGATCTTTGTTGTGGTCTGTCTGGCACTGGGCTGGTGTGGGGCGCAATTGCCTGACACGCCGGTTATTCCGGGCCTGCCGAGCTTCAACCTGATCGACGGGGCGTTTAACTCCTATCTGTGGCTGACGCGTTTCCTGACGCTCTACTACTTCGCTTTCTTCCTTGTCATCATGCCGTGGATCGGTCTGAAGGAAGAACCTCTGCCGGTACCGGCGTCCATCAGCGAGGCTATTCTCGCCGAACATGCCAAGAAGAAGGGCTAAGTCAGATGTCTGCTTTTATGACAAAAAGCCTCAAAAAGGTATTGGGAGCGGTGGCTGTTGCCGCCGCCTTCGCCGGGGCCACGGGCGCCTATGCGGCCGGTGGGGCTGAACACCCCAAGCACGTTGACTTCACGTTCAAGGGGCCGTTTGGCACCTTTGATCAGGGACAGCTTCAGCGCGGCTATAAGGTCTATAAGGAAGTCTGTGCCAACTGCCACTCGGCAACGCTGATGTCGTTCCGTAATCTGGGGCAGAAGGGCGGGCCTTTCTACGATCCGAAGTACAAGAACCCGAACGACAACCCTGTCGTGAAGGCGATTGCGGCGGAATTTGAAGTGCCCGATATCGACACCGATACCGGTGAAGACATCACGCGTCCGGCCACGCCTTCGGATAACTTCCCGCAGAAATATCCGAACACCTATGCCGCCGCTGCCGGTAACGGCGGGGCTATCCCGCCCGATCTGTCGGTTATTACCAAGGCTCGTCATGGCGGCGCGGAATATATCTATTCCCTGCTGACCGGCTATGTGACGCCGCCCAAGGGGCTGAATGTCGCTCCGGGCCAGTACTATAACCCCTATATGGCCGGTTCGCTGGCGACCCAGTGGGATGGTGATCCGCATCACGTGCCCGTCGGTGGGGTTCTGGCCATGGCACCGCCGCTTAATCAGGGCGCTGTGACCTATGATGACGGTACGCCGGAAACGGTCGACAACTATGCCAAGGACGTTTCGGCGTTCCTCGCATGGGCAGGCGATCCGCACACTACGCTTCGCAAGAAGACCGGTGTGGCGGTTCTGATCTACCTGTTCCTGTTTGGCGGACTGACCTATGCAGCCTATCGCCAGCTCTGGCACGGCAAGCACTAAGGTGCGGGCCTGAGGGTCTGATTTAAACGTAAAAAACCCCCTGAGGCGACTCAGGGGGTTTTTTCTGCGCTTTTTCGAAGACGCAGATACCGGCGCGTCGTTGAAACGTGAGATCAGAGAGGACAAGCGACCCTCCCGTCACTTTGCGTACGCAAAGTGCCACCCTCCCGCATAGCAGGAGGGAGAAAAAAGCAAGATGCCTAGAGGTAATTAAGGTGTATGAAAATACGACCTGGCAAGTTTGGCGTGCAATCCGCTGTAGGTTGTCGCAATCCTGACGCTTTTAACGCCTATGGGGGCCGCAAGTGAAACCTTCCGTTACGGCAAATATGTTGAAAAACGCCATACGCACCATCCCCGACTATCCGAAGCCCGGTGTCATGTTCCGAGACATCACCACGCTTTTGGGGGACAAGCACGCCTTTGCGCAGGCGGTGGATGAACTGACGGGCCATTTCAGCGGTCTGCATATCGATAAGGTGGCCGGTATCGAGGCGCGGGGCTTTATTCTGGGGGGCGCTCTGGCGCATCAGCTGGGGGCGGGAATGGTGCCTTTGCGCAAGCCCGGAAAGCTGCCCGGCGAACGCCTGAGCACGACCTATGAACTGGAATATGGGCATGACCGCATCGAAATGCACGCCGATGCCATTGAGGCCGGTGAGCGCGTCCTGTTGATGGATGATCTGATTGCCACGGGCGGGACGGCACTGGCGGCGGTTGAGCTTCTGACGCAGGCGGGGGCGGAGATCGTGGCCTGCGCCTTTGTGATTGATCTGCCTGAGTTGGGGGGCGCGGCGCGGCTAAGGGCGGCGGGTCATGAGGTTGTGACGCTGGTAAGTTTTGATTAAGTCTGGCTTGCCTATCGAAAAATTATAAGGGCCTGATAGTATCGGTCTGTTGGCTATGACGCCCGATTCACATTGATCAGGCAGGTGCGTGTGAAAATTACTCACTTCTTCGGCAGCTTATTAAAGGGCAGACGTGCCCGTACACTGGCGGTTGGGTCTTTCATTATTGCCTTCCTGCCGGTTGTCGCCACTTCGGTAGTGGCGGTGTGGTGGGCGGGCAAGGCCTACCAGGATGCCGCAGGGGCGCAGCTTTCGGAAACCGCACGCTCGCTATCGCAGAGTATCGGCAGCGAATTGTCGATCAATGCCGTCATATTCCGTAGCGGGGCTAATGCGTTGCTCATCGATGGCGACGGTGCCGCTTCGGATATACACAGCTACGCTGATACTGAGGCCCTGCGCAATCCGGTTATATTCGCCGCCGGTACGGATCGGGTCGAGGAATTAAAGGCGCAGGGCCTTTCGCCGGCAATTGCCGCACAGATAGCTTTTCCCAACAAAATGGCACTGTCGGAGGTGTTTGTGCCGGACGCCGGATCAGCGTGGCCTGACAAACCCAGCATTGCCATGTCCGTGCCTCAGGGACGCGGGAGAGGACATTCGGGCATTGCGGTTCAGATTATACCGGCAGAGCGGCTTCTGAGGGGGATACAGCGGGATCAGCAGAGCGGCAGGGGGCTTCTGATTACGGTAACGGATGCCAATGGCCGTGTTATTGCGCGCTCAGAAAAGGCCGCCGAGAGTATCGGCAGACAGACGAAATACTGGAGCAAACTTCAGCATCTGCCAGACGGCGGGGACCGCTTTCAGGGCTATACCCTGTTTGGGGAGTCGGTCACCTATGCCGCCCGAAACATTGTCGGCGGTACAGGATGGGTAGTGACGGTGGGTGAGGCGTCCGGCTCTCATACAGCCAGGTGGGCACCGCCTTTGGTGGTGCTGATTGTTGTTCTGACCTTTGCCCTGTTGCTGGGGGTTTTTCTGGCGCTGTGGACGACGCGTAACCTGTTGCTGCCGGTCAGGGCTTTGGCCGAGCGGGCGCAATATATTGCAGAAAATGAGGGCGCGGATCACGACATTCCGCCACATGTACCGGAAAGCTTTGTCCGGGAGTTTGATCAGCTGCGTGAGAGCTTGCAAAGGGCCGAAGACGTGCTCAGGCAAAAGGTTGAGGCTGAGCAGCAGGCAAAGGCGGCACTGGCCTTAAGTGAGCGCCGCTACCGGACGCTGGCGGAGGCGGGGGCGCTGGTGTTCTGGATACGCGAAGAAACCGGTGAGATGCGCACGGTGACCGGCTGGAAAGAGCTTACGGGGCAGACGGAGACGGATGCGCTGGGGGACGGCTGGATGGGGAAAATCCATGCCGACGATCGCAGCGGCGTGGCGGTTGAATGGAAAAAAGCGCTGGACGGCAAGGGGCACATTGATGTCGAATTTCGGGTCCGCACGGCTCAGGGCGGCTGGGTATGGGTGCGGGCACGGGGGGCGCGCTTCAGAACCGGTGAGGGGGATGCGACGCAGTGGATCGGTGTCCTTGAGGACGTCAATGAGCGCCGGCAGGCCGAAAGCCGCATTGCCTATCTGGCGCATCATGATGCCCTGACGGGGCTGTGTAATCGTGTGGTGCTGAGGGAGAGGCTGGGGGAGGCGATTGAGGCTTCAGGTGAGGGGCGGTTGCACGCCATGCACTATATTGATCTGGATCGTTTTAAGGCGGTCAATGACACCCTTGGGCATGCAGTGGGGGATGCGCTTTTGGTGGCGGTGACGGCGCGTATCCGGGCGCTGGTGCGCGACAGTGATACGGTGGCGCGGCTGGGGGGGGATGAGTTTGCCATTATCCAGACAGATATTCAGTCCGAGGCCGATGCTGAGGGGCTGGCACGGCGTCTGGTGAAGAAGCTGAGTGCGCCCTATAAGATTGAGGGGCATGCGGTGACCATCGGGGCCAGCGTCGGCATCAGTCTGATCAATGCGGATGGCAATGCAGACCAGATACTCAAACAGGCGGACGGCGCGCTCTATAAGGCCAAGCGGGGCGGGCGAGGCGGGCATCGTATCCATGAGGTGCCGCCAGAAAATCTGATTCATTAAGGGGGATTCAAACCCTATCCAACCAAATTGTTGCGCTTAAATCTGAATGCAAAACACTTAAGGCGTCTGTATGTCGGGGCATTTTGCTTGAGTGGAGAGTGCTTCTTTGAATTTATTATAGGCTATAATTCCTTTTTCTTTGTGCTCATCTCCCGATCTAATTTGATATATTCGGATTACGTAATTATTTTGTTCAAATGCATTGAATAACAAAATCTCGTATCCATCTCCTTTCAGGCGAAATGTTGTTTGTGTCCCATAATCTATTTCATGCATACTATATTTGAAGTCCAGTTTTTGATCTGACGAGATTTTTCTTACAATTGAAATGAGCGCATCTGGATTTTTACAAATGGCAATATCTTCCGCGGCAATCGGCATCTGAACACTAGATTTACATCCGGAAAAGAGAGAAAATGCAACAATGGTGACACTTAAAATCATCTTCAATTGCATATTTCAGCCCCTCTGATCCCTTGGTAATCTTACTATCCTAATCACTAAAAATCGACGGATAACTCCCCTGATCCGGATTATCACGCAGATAGAACTCTGCCAGTTTTTTTCTCAGGCCACCTTCTGGTAAATGCGCTGTGGCGCTTTCTTCGTCTGTGAAACGAGGCTTACAGCTTCAAGCTGAATTTTAGAAATCTTATGGATGAGTGTAAAGTTTCTCTGACCTTCTCGATGTCAGCCCGATTATATCCATTTAATGAGCCTCTGACATAGCGCACGCCCAAGCCATTGTCGGCTACGTAGAGTGCGTCCTGAAGCGAGAAGACATTTCTTTGAGGGTATAGGTAAGCCAGACTATACCGACGAACGGGCCGACTATGCGCAAGGTTACGGGAGTGTCCGTCCAAATGACGGTACTGATGGACATCAGGGAAATGAGTACATTTCCCACTGTTAACATCGATAGGGTGGCGAGGCGTTTACGTCGGAGGATTAGTTCCGTCATAAAAGCCTGAGCCCTATACGTTGAAGCGGAAGTTAAGAACATCGCCGTCCTTGACGACATATTCCTTGCCTTCCTGACGGAACTTGCCGGCTTCCTTGCAGCCTGCTTCGCCGTTGAATTTGACGAAGTCGTCATAGGCCATGGTTTCGGCGCGGATAAAGCCCTTTTCAAAGTCCGAATGGATGACACCGGCGGCCTGAGGGGCGGTGGCACCGACAGGTATCGTCCAGGCGCGGGCTTCCTTGGGCCCTACGGTGAAGTAGGATTGCAGGCCCAGAAGGCTGTAGGCTTCGCGGATCAGGCGGTTGAGGCCGGGTTCTTCAAGGCCAAGGGTCTCAAGGAATTCGTTGCGCTCCTCAGAGTCGAGAAGCGCGATTTCAGACTCGATCTGGGCCGAGATGACCACGGAATTGGCATGGTCTGCCTTGGCGCGGACGGCCACGGAGTCGGACAGGTCATTGCC
>JBCEBX010000071.1:21977-22824 GCA_039206455.1 Asticcacaulis sp. | reverse complement strand
GGCCTATCTGCAGAAGCTGGGGACCGATGTCGATTTCACGACCTATAACCCTGATTATCGCATCCAGAAAGCGGGGGGGCCAAATGAATAGCGGATTAATGGGCGCGCTTTTGACCCTGACCTTTACCGTGGTTTTCGTCGGTATAGCGATCTGGGCCTACTGGCCGAAGAACAAGTCGAAAATACAGTCGCATGGACAAATCCCGTTCAAGGATGAGGCGGACGATAATGAGTAACAAACCCTCTGATAAGAATCCGGCGGATAAGGATATTGATGAACCTACCGGTGTGGAAACCACCGGTCACGAATGGGATGGCATCAAGGAGCTGAATAACCCGACGCCGCGCTGGTGGCTGATTGTGTGGATGATTACCATCGTCTGGGCCATCGGTTACTGGGTCGTCTATCCGGCCTGGCCGACGATCAATGGTCACACCAAGGGCATTGCCGGCTGGACCCAGTACGGTAAGCTTGAGGCGGAAAAGGCCCAGATCGACGCCCGTCAGGGTGAGTGGCTGACGCAGTTCCGCCAGTCGGATTTTGCGACCATCAGTGCCAACCCTGAAGTCTATGAATTCGCCCGCGCCGGTGGTGAGGTTGCCTTCAAGGAAAACTGCGCCGCCTGTCACGGGGCCGGGGGTGAAGGCAAGGTCGGCTATCCGAACCTGAATGACGATGACTGGCTCTATAGCGGTACAGTGGACGGTATCCATCATACGCTTAAGGTGGGTATCCGTTCCGGTCACCCTGAGGCGCACATCACCCAGATGCCCGCCTATGGCCCGATGCTGAAGGTTGAGGAGATCGACGATCTGGCGACCTATGTTATCGATCTGGCCAAGGGTG
>JBCEBX010000071.1:0-21967 GCA_039206455.1 Asticcacaulis sp. | reverse complement strand
CGGTCAAAACGCCTGCGCATATTCGCGGGGAAGCCCTGTTTGCCGCCAACTGCGTCACCTGTCACGGTGAAGGCGGTGTCGGTGATCGCAATCTGGGCGCACCAAGGCTCAATGACGCGATCTGGCTTTATGGCGGTGATCGGGACAGTGTTGTCTATACGATTACCCATGCCCGTGCCGGTGTGATGCCGACCTGGGAAAACCGGCTCAGTGAAGATACGCTGCGTCAGTTGGCTATCTATGTGCATGGTCTTGGCGGTGGCGAGTAAGTAAGGTGGCGGAGAGGGCGATACTGACGGTATTTGCCCCCTCCGTCGCGGACTTTCGCCGCGACACCTCCCCCGCTTTGCAGGGGAGGATGTTTAAGGTGTGTGGCAAAGCGCCACGGGGTGAAACGGTCGCATGTTGCGGCCGTCGACGGCGTGCTACAGGCTGGGGCAGTATAATAAATGTCGAAATAGGCAGATGAATACCACCGACGATCAAGCCAGTACCCAGCTTTTTGAAAAGGCTGAAAAAATCTATCCCAGACGGGTAAAGGGTAATTTCCGGAACCTGAAGTGGGTCGCCATGATCGTGCTTCTGGGCATCTATTATGGCGCGCCCTGGCTGCGGTGGGATCGCGGGCCGCATGTGCCGGATCAGGCAATCCTGATCGATCTGGTGGGGCAGCGCGGCTATTTCTTCGGTATCGAAATCTGGCCGCAGGAAGTCTATCTGCTAGTCGGGGTGCTGATCCTTGCGGCGGTTGGATTGTTTTTTGCGACGGCTTTGCTGGGGCGGGTGTGGTGTGGCTTTGCCTGTCCGCAGACCGTGTGGACCGACCTGTTCGTTTGGGTTGAGCGTTTCGTGCAGGGCGACCGCAATGCGCGGCGCAAGCTTGATCAGAGCAAGTGGACGCTTGAGAAGGTCTGGAAAAAAAGCCTGACCCATTCGATCTGGCTGGTCATCGGTATGCTGACCGGTGGGGCATGGGTCTTCTATTTTAATGATGCGCCGACCCTGTTTGATCATATCATCCATTTTGATGTGTCGTGGACGGTGCTGGGCTGGGTGATTGCCCTGACGCTTTCGACCTATTTTATGGCCGGTTTTGCGCGGGAAAATATCTGTACCTATGTCTGTCCCTATTCGCGTTTCCAGTCGGCCATGTTCGACAAGGACACGCTGATTGTCACCTATGAGACCGAGCGCGGGGAGCCGCGCGGCAAGCACAAGGCGGGCACCAGCTGGGAAGGGCGGGGACACTGTATCGACTGTACGGCCTGTGTCGTTGTCTGCCCTATGGGGATCGATATTCGTGACGGCTTGCAGATCGAGTGTATTTCCTGCGGGCTGTGTATCGATGCCTGTAACGAGGTGATGGACAAGGTGGGTCTGCCGCGCGGGCTGATCCGCTATGATACGGAAACCAACCAGAAGGCCCGTCAGGGCGCGGGGCGCACCTATAGCCTTGATATCAGTCACCGTAAGGCCAGCGACGTAACCAGTGCGGTAACGGAGTCGGCGGTTGTCAGACAGCCGGCGATCAAGGAAAAAATCCGCTGGATTCGTCCGCGTACCATTGGCTATGCGCTGATATTGTCGGTGGTCGGCAGTCTGATGCTGGGGGCCATTCTCACCCGTGCGGATACCGAGGTCAATGTCATCCATAACCGGGCACCGCAGTTCGTGCGCCTGTCGGATGGCAGCATTCGTAACAATTACCAGATCAAGGTATTGAACAAGTCGCATGACGACCGCCACTATCAGGTAAGTGCGCCAGACCTTAAGGGGGCGCAGATTACGGTGCTGGCGGCAGGGGATCGTCCGGTCGAGCAGATTGATGTGCCTGCCAACAGTGTCGGCGAATTCCGTTTGATGATCGTTGTGCCGCCTGCCGGAAGCGATGCAGACAAGCGTCAGGATATTGCTATTGTCCTCAAGGACAGCCAGAGCGGAAAGGAAACCTTCGGTGACAGCTACTTTGCCCGTTAAGCCGGAAGATATGACGCCGGAACAGCGTGAACTCTACAATAAGCAGCGCGGACGCATTGTGCCGTGGGTTATTGTGGCCTTCTATCTTATCTTCATCCTGCCGCTGATCGGTTTTACGGTTATTGCGTTTCGCAATATGCCTTCGGAGGTGACGCAGTCGGCCTATGAGAAGGGGCTGAACTACAATATCACCCTGTCCGAACAGGCCGCACAGGATGCGCTGGGGTGGAAAAGTGTTGCCGCGTTCGATAAGGGCGAGCTGAAGCTGGTGCTCAATGATGCTGAGGGTGCGGCGATTGACGGGGCTGCCGTCAAGGCGTGGTTTGTTCACCCGGCTGACAAAAAGCTGGATCGTGAGGTTGATCTGCATCCGGTCGGGCCGGGCACCTATGCCGGAACGCCTGATCTGGCGGAAAAGGCCGGGTATTCGGTGCATATCACGGCGGCAGCCAAGGGGCGGGAATATCAGACCGTTTTAGTAGCAGGTGAATAGATCATGGTCATACTGATCCTGATGATACCGATTGCCGGTGCGCTGGGTCTGCTGGCGCTGTGGGGGTTCATGTGGGCGCTGAAAAGCCACCAGTTTGAAGATATGCAAGGCAATGCCGAGCGCATCCTGCATGATGAGGATGACGCGGATTGAGTATCGATTACGCCTGTTATGCCCATGACGAGGAGGGGGTGGCTAAGGACGGGGGAAAACGTCAGGCGCTTTATATGCAAATCGAGGGCATGACCTGTGCGGCCTGTGCCTTCAAGATCGAGGACCGGCTCAATGCCGAGGCGGGGGTCAAGGCCCGTGTCAATTACGGGACGCAGCGCCTGCATGTGAGCTGGGCGGGCGAGACCGAAGCGGACAAGGGGCGCATCAACCAGCTTGTGCCGCTGATTGAAAAGCTGGGTTACAAGGCGGCGCCTTTTGATGCCGAAAGCCAGCTTGAGCAGGCGCGTGAAGCGCAGCGGTTTTTACTGCGGTGTCTGGTGGTGGCGGGCTTTGCCACCGGCAATGTCATGATGTTTTCACAAGCCCTGTGGTTCTCGCCCGCCGGATCGGTGGCGGGGGCGACCAAGGATATGATGCACTGGGCCATGGCCCTGATTGCCCTGCCGACGCTGATCTATTCGGGGCGTCCGTTTTTCTACAGTGCGTTTAATGCGCTCAGGCACGGGCGCACCAATATGGATGTGCCGATTACGCTGGCGGTCATTCTGACCAGCGCGCTGAGTTTTTATGAAACCCAGCGGCAGGGCGATTACGTCTATTTCGACGCCACGGTGATGTTGCTGTTCTTCCTGCTGATCGGACGCTATCTCGACAGTCTGGCGCGGGGCAAGGCGCGCGAGGCGGCGCAGGGGCTTCTGGCCATGATGGAGGGGACGGCGACGCTTAAGGACGGTACATCGGTGCGTATCCGTGACCTTAAGGCCGGTCAGGTGTTGCTGGCGGCGACGGGCGAAAAGATCGCGGCGGATGGTGTGGTGGTGCGGGGGGCGTCGGACATCGATACCAGCCTGATCACCGGTGAGACCTTGCCGCGCAGTGTGGGCGTCGGTGAGGCGGTCTATGGCGGCACTATCAATATGTCTGCGCCGCTTGAGATCGAGGTTACGGCTTCGAGTGACCGCAGCCTGTTGGCGCAGGTGGTGGCCCTGATGGAAAAGGCCGAACAGGGGCAGGCGAAATATGTGCGCATTGCTGACCGTGTATCGGCGAAATATGCGCCGGTCGTGCATGTGCTGGCGGCGGTGACGTTTCTGGGGTGGATATTTATCGGTCAGTCCGATTGGCAGGATGCCATGCTCAAGGCCATGGCGGTGCTGATTATCACCTGTCCATGTGCGCTGGGGCTGGCGGTGCCGGTGGTGCAGGTGCTGGCCAGCGGGGAGTTATTCCGGCGGGGCATATTGCTGAAATCCGGTAAGGGGTTGGAAACTCTGGCTCTGGCGGACACGGTGGTGTTTGACAAGACCGGCACCCTGACGCTGGGGCAGCCGCAATGGCTTAATCCTGAGGCATTAAGCGCCGAAGATCGGGTTCTGGCGGTGGCTATGGCACGGCAAAGCCGTCATCCGCTGTCGCAGGCACTGGCGCTGCATGGAAAAGGCGTTGAGGCGGAGGTCGCCATCGAGGATATCGCCGGATGCGGCCTTAAGGCACGCGTGGACGGGCAGGACATCAGGCTTGGCAAGGGGGTATGGCTTGGGGCAGAAGCCGTCAATGACGGCCAAATGGAAATGTGGTTCCGGCGTGGTGAGGCGGCACTGGTCAGGCTTGTCTTCGCCGATCAGCTGCGGGCGGATGCGGCGGAAACGCTTAAGGGCCTGAACGGGCGGGGCTTAAGGCTTATTATGCTGTCCGGTGACCGGCAGGCGGCGGCTGAGGCTGTGGCGGCGGGTTTGCCGCTGGATGAGGTTCGGGCGGAGTTATTGCCCGCCGATAAGGTGGCGGTCATCGAGGCGCTTCAGGCCGAAGGGCGTAAGGTGCTGATGGTCGGTGACGGGTTGAATGACGCGGCGGCGCTTTCGGCAGCCTATGTGTCGATGTCGCCGTCTTCGGCCATGGATGTCACGCAGAATGCCGCTGATTTTGTCTGGCGTGGTCAGGGTTTGGGGCCGGTATTGACGGCGCAGCGCATGTCGGTGCGCACGGGGCAACTGGTGTCGCAGAACTTTGCCATTTCGATGCTCTATAATGTGCTGGCCGTGCCTCTGGCGGTGGCCGGTTTTGTCACGCCGATGATTGCCGCCATCGCCATGTCAGGCTCATCGCTGATTGTGGTGATCAATGCGTTCCGCCTGAAGTGGGGCAAGGTGGGGTAGGGCATTCGGGGTTTACCCCCTCCGTCGCGGACTTCGCCGCGACACCTCCTCGCTAATGCAGGGGAGGATGTTTGAGGCGTTGATAAATTGCGTTTGGTGAATCAATTCCTGACAGTTAGCGATTCCGTTATCATATTGTTAAGGACGTTCTGTCTTTTCTAAACGCTTATGCACCCGGCAAATCGTTACGGTACAGCTCTGCTTCCGAGAGGAGGGAGGGGCGATGATCTGACGGGGCGGGTCTGTTGGGAGAGGCGTGATGCCTGCAATCGTCAGAGGCGGTCGTCGTCAGACGGCACAACCGAACAAGGGCGCCGGTAAGGCTGCCCCCAAGGGTGGTGCGCGTGGCGGTGGGCGTAAGCCTCAGGCGACGCAAAGCCGTATCGGCTCGGTGCCGATGTCCAACGAGCTTATTGGCTGGCTGGCTTTTGGCGGGCTGGCGACGCTGATGAGCGTGGTGCTGCTGACCGGCGGGCGGGCGGAAATGCTGCAAGCCTCGGTGGCCAGCTTTGTTGACGGGCGTATTGCTGCCGTCGGCGTGAACCTGCAAAAAATGCGTCTGGTCGGGGTATCCGAAGCCGCCAGTGCCGATATCAAAAAAGCCCTGACCTTTCAGCGGGGTCAGCCCCTAGCCCTGATGGACCTTGAGAAGGTGCGTAAGGACGTTGAGGCCGTGGGCTGGGTCAAGTCGGCGGTTGTGCGTCGTCAGTTTCCGGATGGTCTGATTATTACCGTGACCGAACGCCCGCGTCTGGCGGTGTGGCAGCATAATAACCGCGTCGTGGTCATTGACGACAAGGGCCAGATTATCCCCGAAGCCAATGCCCATACCTTTACCGACCTGCCGCTAATTGTCGGTGAGGGGGCCAATGAACAGGCGGCGCAGGTGCTGGAACTTCTGCGGGCGCGGCCTGAGCTTCTGACGCGTACCGAGGCGCTGATCCGCGTCAATACGCGCCGCTGGGATGTGCGTCTCAAGAACGGGGCGATTATCAAGCTGCCGGCGCTTAACGAAGACGAGGCGCTTAATCGTCTGGATGCGCTGATCGTGCAAAAGCGCATTCTGGATCAGGGATTTGCGGTCATTGACCTGCTTGATCCCAATACGTTGGTAGTGGTGCCGTTAAACGCGGGTAACGCATAA
Source organism: Asticcacaulis sp. (assembly GCA_039206455.1). GTDB lineage: Bacteria > Pseudomonadota > Alphaproteobacteria > Caulobacterales > Caulobacteraceae > Asticcacaulis. The sequence continues at coordinate 16,023 of JBCEBX010000071.1, read as the reverse complement.
GAATTTGGTTTCATTCGCAAAATGTGAATGGGATTTGTTTTTTGACTGTAGGTAATGGGCTTGAAAGCGCATGTCACGATTAGAAGATCGTAAACTGGCCAGAGATTTATCCCGTGATGTCGTGTCACGCGATGTGGTGAAACCTGTGGCGGTGACGCCGGGTCTGGTGGCGTCGCTTGATCTTGGGGCGTCCAAGATCGGTTGCTTTATCATGAAGCCGGATGGCGCGCGGGCGGCGGATCAGTCGGTGCGTGTCGCGGGCGCTGGCTATGTGCAGTCCAAGGGTATCCGCGCCGGTGCCATTCTGGATATGGAAGCGGCCTCGACCGCGATTGCGCAGGCCGTTGAGCGTGCCGAAGCCATGGCCAATGTCTCGATTCAGGGCGTGCGGGTCACGGTGCCAGGGGCGCAGACCGCGTCGCATCGTGTCTCGGCCAGTGTGTCTCTGGGGCTTAAGCCGGTATCCGATACCGATCTCAACCGCGCGATTGCTTCGGGGTTGGCGCAGGTGCGCTTTCAGGGGCGTCGCACCATTCACCTTTTGCCGGTATCCTGGTCGGTTGATGAGCAAAGCGGTGTGCGCGACCCACGTAACCTGACGGGGCGCACGCTGGGGCTTGAGTTGCTGGTCGTGACGATTGATGAGAACGTCTTTAACAACATCATTCAGTGCGTGAACATGGCGCATCTTGAGGTGCAGGCGATTGTTTCCGCCCCTCTGGCGGCAGCGGTGTCGGTGCTTGAGAATGATGAAAAAGAACTGGGCTGCATCTGCATTGATATGGGCGCAAGCTGCACGACGGCCTCGGTTTTCTATAATGGGGCGCTGGTGCATATTGATTGCCTGAATGTTGGCGGCGCGCATGTGACGGCGGATATTGCGCGCGGGCTTTCGACGACTCTGGCCGGTGCCGAGCGTATCAAGACCCTGCACGGGACGGCTATTGCCTCAAGCCATGAAGACCGTGAAACGGTTGAGGCCCCGCCACGTGGCGATGATCCGGGGGCTGCGCCGATTGTGGTGGCGCGCTCGATCCTCAAAGGGGTTATTGCGCCGCGGGTTGAGGAAACCTTTGAACTGCTGAAAGAAAAGCTGAAAGCCTCAGGCGTGCCGGTTGATCCGGGCGCGGGCATTGTCCTGACCGGCGGGGCGTCACAACTGGCGGGCGTGCGTGAGCTGGCCGTGCGGGTGTTTGATCGCCCCGTGCGACTGGGTAAGCCGCGTCGCGTGCCGCATCTGGCAGATGCGGCGGCAGGGCCTGCCTTTTCGGCCTGTTCCGGCGTGATCCTCAGGACACTTTACGGCCCGCGCGATGTTGTGCCGGTCAAGAAGATCATGGCAGCGCGCTTAAGCCCGCGTGATGCGCCGCAAACCGGGCAGGGTAACCCGCTGGGGCGGGCGCTCGACTGGCTGAGACAAAATCTGTAGGCGGATTTTTCGTCCTGTGGCTTTAAAGCTCTTTAAACGGAGCATCTGAGCGCGTACATATATATGACGATTTTGTCATAATGTGTTGTGATCATGATTATACTCCAGGGGGTTGAGCCTATGGCTCACGGCCTGTTTCGCGCCTGTTATCCGCATCCGGAGGCACGGGATAAATGCGTCAAGATTGCGCTGAAAGATCACCCCTTGCCGAAGCGGGCGAAGCTGGTTGACCTTAAGGAGCCGACCGATCCGAACCTCAGGGAGCTTTTCGCCTACAAGAAGCTGAAAGCGCGCGGTGTGCCGGTCGAAAGCCGTTTTCCGGCGGTGCATGATCTGGTGGACACTGATCTGGGGCAGGGGCTTGTGGTGGATCGCATCGATGCCGCCCTGCCCGAAGGGGCGCTGACGCTCAGGGACTATATTGAAAAAGGTGTGCGCGGCGAACTGACGCCGGATATGCTGATGGCGGAGTTGCGTAATTTTGCCGATTTCTGCGTCAGGCATCGGGTGTTTGCCTCATGCGATGAGTGGCATAATCTGTATTTTGTGCGCAAAGAGGCCGGTTATCATTGCATGGCCTTTGACCTGAAACTGCGGCTGAACCGTGAGTTTATTCCGTTTTCAAGCGTCTTTCCCTTTGCGCTGCGGCACAAAATCCGCCGCCGCTTTAATCGGATGATTGCCGAGGTTGAGGGGTTGCTGTCTGCGCCGCAGACTGCCTGAGGGGTAGTGGGGCGCGTGTCTGGCTGAGAATGGTTTTCAACAGATATTTCGCAGACGCACAGGTGATGGAAAGCCCCTCAGTGTGGTCTTATAGTACCATTTGCGCAACGTGATGCCTGAGGTGAAAGGGTTAATGTGCGTTAACGAATTTGTTAATAAAACTATGGGTTTGTGCTCGTATTGGCCCTTTGCGCTATCTCAGCGTGTGTAAGGATTCCATTAAGTGGCGTATTTGCGGATTATGGTTAAAATTTATTAGTATTTTTACTTCAAATCCGCACGACTCACGCTATCGGGTAACTAATCATTAAGCATATTTGATGTCTCATGGTGTCTCGCACTAAACGGAGCGCCGGAGCGGGGAATTTGACGCCCCCCAAAGGGCAAGCAGAAGGTTGATCTGATCGCATGGCTATTCATCTTTCGGCGCCGCGCGCCACGGAATTAAAGCCGCGTATAGTTGTGTTTGGCGTGGGCGGAGCCGGTGGCAATGCCGTGAATAATATGATCGAGGCCGGTCTTGAGGGCGTCGAGTTTGTGGTCGCCAACACCGACGCGCAGCAGTTGCAGTTCGCAAAGACCGATCGTCGGGTGCAGCTTGGGATCACCCTGACGCAAGGTCTGGGCGCGGGCGCTCATCCTGAAGTCGGCATGACCGCCGCTGAGGAATCCGCAGCCGAGATTTCCGAGCACCTTGAAGGTGCGCACATGGTCTTTATCACCGCCGGTATGGGCGGGGGTACGGGCACCGGTGCGGCACCGATCATCGCCAAATGCGCCCGCGAGCGCGGCATTCTGACGGTGGGTGTGGTCACCAAGCCCTTTATGTTCGAAGGCCGTCATCGGATGCGCCTGGCTGATGCCGGTATTTCCGAGCTTCAGCGTTATGTTGACACCCTGATTGTCATTCCGAACCAGAACCTGTTCCGTATCGCCAATGAGCGCACGACCTTTGCCGAAGCCTTTGGCATGGCCGATCAGGTGCTGCATTCCGGCGTGCGTTCGATCACTGACCTGATGGTTCTGCCGGGTCTGATCAACCTTGATTTTGCCGACGTGCGTTCGGTCATGTCCGAAATGGGCAAGGCCATGATGGGTACCGGTGAGGCCGCGGGCGATGACCGCGCCTTGCAGGCCGCGCAAAACGCTATTCAGAACCCGCTTCTGGATGAAACCTCGCTTAAGGGCGCCAAGGCCGTTCTGGTTAACGTGACCGGTGGTCTGGATATGACCCTGCTTGAGGTTGATGAAGCGGCCAATGCCATTTCGTCAGAAGTTGATCCCGACGCGAATATTATCTTTGGCGCGGCGTTTGATCCGAGCCTTGAGGGTAAGCTGCGTGTATCGGTCGTGGCGACCGGCATGGATGGTCAGGCGGCGGCGCAACCAGCTCCGGTTCAGCAAAATAACCAGACCCCGACCGGTTCGGGGCGTGTGCCGCTCTATAACCGTCCGCAAGCTGAGCCATTGGTGGTGCAGCCTGCGCCTCAACCGGCACCCGCTGTGGCGCAAGCCGCTCCTGAGACGGTTGCCCGTGTACCGGCACCGAGCAGTGTAACCTTTGAGCAGCGTCCGGCACCGGCGGCCCCTGTTTCTGCGCCTCCGGCCTATGCGGCACCACAGGCTGAGCCTGTGCGGGCACCGCAGCCTGCCTCCGTAGCGGCGGCGGAACCGCGCATTATCGGCAAGATCGTTGATCCGTCGGTGGAAGAGGCCAGCGATGGCTATGAGGCGCCGGTTCAGCGTCAGGAAGCCCCCGCGCCACGTAACGAAGTGTCGCAGCGTCCGGTCGCCGGTTATGGCACCCGTCAGCCAGAGCCGCGCGTGGCGCAGCGTCCGGCAGCCCCTGTGCATCAGCCGGAAGAAGAAAACCGTGGCTCGATCTGGCGCGGCCTGTTCCCGAACCGCAATGCGCGTCAGGAACCTTCGGCCGGTTATGGTCAGGCCCCGCAGGTGCAGGCCCCGCCGCAATCACATGTATCGCAGCCACATTCTCAGGCGGCTCAGGCCCAGCCTCAGTCGGTTCAGCAACAGGCTCCGGAAGCTGAGGACGACCTCGAGATTCCGGCATTTTTGCGGCGCTTAGCTAATTGATTATACGGGTTAATTTGCGTTAATTCTGGCGTTACAAACCGTAATTCATGTTTAATTGAGTGCGGGCGTCACAAATAATATAAATGCGGGTGCGGAAGTGCCCGCATTTTTTTTATCTGCGTTATCGCTTTGCTGCCTGAGCGCGGGTTTGTTTTTTGGGATAGGCTCACTATGCTGCCTGAACATCACGAACACACACTGGCTTTGCCTGCTATATGCGCCGGGATCGGCTTGCATACGGGGCAACACGTGCGTCTGTCTATCCGTCCGGCGGCTGCCGGTACGGGCGTGGTTTTCGTGCGCACCGATCTGCCGCAGGGCGATAATGCTGTGCCTGCGCGCGCCGATTATGTCACCCAGACCCGTCTGGGGACCGTCATCACCAATGCGTCGGGCGTGTCTGTATCAACCATTGAGCATCTGATGGCGGCGCTGTCGGCGCTTGGGGTTGATAATGCGATCATCGAACTTGATGGCCCGGAAGTGCCGATCATGGACGGATCGGCGCAGCCTTTCGTGCAGTTGCTGGATCAGGCGGGTTTCCGCCGTCAGTCGACGGCGCAACGCGTCATTGAAATTCTCAAGCCGATCGAAGTCATCGAAGGTGACAAGCGGGCCGCGCTTTTGCCAGCGGATCGCTTTGAGATGCGCTTTGAAATCGATTTCGACAATCCGGTTATCGGCCATCAGGAAGTTGAACTGGTGATCACCGAGGAAAGTTTCCGTACCGAACTGGCGTCGGCGCGTACCTTTGGCTTTGTCGAAGGCGTCGAAGCCCTGCGGGCGGCCGGTCTGGCGCGTGGCGGGTCTCTGGACAATGCCATTGTTATTGACGGCGACAAGGTGCTGAACGACGGTGGCCTGCGCTTCGTTGATGAATTCGTGCGTCACAAGGCGCTGGATGCCATTGGCGATCTCTATGTGCTGGGCATGCCGATTCAGGGACGTTTTGAAGGCATCCGTGCCGGTCATGGCCTTAATAATGCCGTGGTTCGTGCCCTACTGTCTCAGCCGGAGGCTTACCGCATTGTTGTGCGCGGTGAGGCACTGGAAGAAGCTGTCTAAAAGCTGTTGGCGTTTGTACGGCCCTGTTGTAGAGCTATCCTCCAAACATTCTTAAGTCACGCCGGTAACCTTACCGGCCCTGTGGGGATATAGACGTGCCGGTTGCGACCATGACTGCGAAAACCAATACTAAACGGGCATTGAAGCTGGGTCTGGTGATTCTGGCTTCGGTGGCCAGCGTCGGCGTCATGAGTGGCTGTGCGGGCAAGGGCGGGCAACAGACCCGTCTGGTGTACGAAGAACGCCCCGTCGAGCAGCTTTATAATACCGGTATGCGCCGCCTTGATGAACGCAACTGGAAAGAAGCTGTCGATTATTTCCAGGAAGTCCAGCGTCAGCACCCCCATTCCGAATGGGCGCGGCGTTCGATCATCATGGAAATCTACGCCAACTATATGGGCAATAACTATAATGAATCGACGGCAGCGGCCGAGCGGTTCATCAAGCTCTATCCCGGTTCGGATATGACGCCCTATGCCTTCTATATGCGGGCAGTGAACTATTTTGAGCAGATCGTCGATATTGGCCGCGATCAGGCCTATACGGAAACGGCACAGGCCTATCTGCGCGAAGTGGTGTTGCGTTATCCCGGCACCGAATATTCGCGCAATGCCTCGGTCAAGCTCGACATGGTCTATGACCAGCTGGCGGGCAAGGAAATGGAAATCGGCCGTTTCTATCTGCAACGTAATCAGCCTCTGTCGGCGGTCGGGCGTTTCAAGACCGTCATCACCACCTATCAGACCACCAGCCATGCCCCTGAGGCCTTGTATCGTCTGGTCGAAGCCAATCTGATGATGGGTATTGTCGATGAGGCCAACCGTAATGCGGCGGTGCTGGGCTATAACTATCCCGGTGATCGCTGGTATAAGTCGGCCTATGACCTGATGCAAAAGCATGGTCAGGCGCTTGAGGTCAGGCCGGTGGCCAGTGGCGCAAAAGGGCCGGAACCTGTCGGTACAGAAGCGGAACAAAAAGAGAAACAGGGCTGGCTAAGCCAGTTGAATCCGTTTAAGTCTTAGGTGAAAGTGCGCATTTGGGCCGGTGTTCCGGTTCGGGTGCGTGATACCACAGTCTTTACCTGCGCAGGATTCCATGCTGACACGTCTGACGATACAGGATGTTGTCCTTGTTGACCGGCTCGATCTCGATATCCGTCAGGGTCTGAGCGTTCTGACCGGCGAGACGGGGGCCGGTAAATCCATTATTCTCGATTCATTGGGGCTGGCGACCGGTGCGCGCGGCGACGCGGGGCTTATTCGGGCCGGTGCGCCTCAGGCGGCGGTGACGGCGGAATTTGACCTGCCGGTGGGCCACGGCCTTTATGATTTCCTTGAGGACAAGGGGCTGGCGCTTGGGGCCGGTGAGCCGCTGCTGTTGCGGCGCGTCGTCAGCCGTGATGGCCGTTCCAAGGCCTTTGTCAATGATCAGTCGGTGTCGGTCAGTGTGCTGAAGGCGCTGGGCGATGGTCTGCTTGAGGTGCATGGGCAGCATGAGACGGTGGGGCTGCTTGATCCGCGCACCCATGCGGCCATGCTGGATGCCTATGGCGATTGCGCGGCAGAAAAGGCGGCGGTGGCCGAGACGTTCAGGGCGCTGAAAGCGGTGCGCGAACGTTACCGCGATTTGCAGACGCGGTCGGAGCGGGCGGCGGAAGAGGTTGAGGAACTGACGCATCGTTTGTCAGAGCTTGACCGGCTTGATCCGCAGCCCGACGAAGAAGCGCAACTGGCGACCGAACGGTCATTGCTCGGGGCCTCAGAGCAGGCGCTGGAGGATATTACCGAGGCGCGGACAACCGTTGGCGGCGATCAGTTGTCGCAACGTCTGGCCAAGGCGTTTCGGGCGCTCGATCATGCCCGCAGCCGGGCGCAGGCTGCCGGTGCCGGTGAGGGTCATGCCGTATTAAGGGCGTTGTCGGAAGCCGCAGAGGCATTGGATCGCACGCTGATTGCTGCTGATGAGGCGCTGGCGCTGATGGATGCGGCGGCGGATGCGCTGGATGTCGAACCGGGCAGGCTCGATCGGGTCGAGGAGCGGTTATTTGCGCTTCGGGCCATGGCGCGCAAGCTGAATGTGCTGGTGGAGGATCTGCCGGCGACGCGGGCAAAGATGGCGCATGCTTTGAGTGAAATCGAAGATGCCGAGGGCGCTTTGCGCAAACTTAAGGCTGAGGTGGCTGAGGCGCAGGCGGCGTTTTATGCGGCCATAGAGGCGCTCAGGGCCAGACGGCTTGAGGCCGGTGCGGCCTTGTCGGCGGCGGTGATGGCCGAATTAACGCCGCTTAAGCTCGATAAGGCGGCGTTCCGCGTTGATATTCGCGCGCTGGAGCCTGAGCGCTATACGGCGCAGGGGGGCGATCAGATTACCTTTGAGGTGCGCACCAATCCCGGTGCGGATTGGGGCGGGATGGCGGCGATTGCTTCGGGCGGGGAACTGGCGCGGTTTGCACTGGCGCTCAAGGCGGCGCTGGCGACACGCGGTGATGACGGGGCGGCGGGGCCGGTGATGATCTTTGATGAGGTCGATCAGGGCGTTGGCGGGGCGGTGGCCGATGCGGTGGGCCTGAGGCTCAAGAAGCTGGCTGAAGCCGGTCAGGTGATTGTGGTGACACACTCTCCGCAGGTGGCGGCGCGGGGTGATCAGCATCTTAAGGTGTCCAAGGCCGAGGTTGAGGGCGCGGTGCGCTCGAAAGTGGTTGAACTCAGTGCCGATGAGACGCTTGAGGAACTGGCGCGGATGCTGTCGGGAGCGGAGATTACGCCTGAGGCGCGGGCGGCGGCGTTGCGGTTGCGTCAGCCGGTTTTATAGGCCGGTTTATGGGGCGCGTGAAAGATACCCCTCCGCCTCGCTGACGCTTCGGCACCTCCCCGCGAGGCAGGGAGGAGAAGAAAGTCGCGGTTTTACGGACACAGATACAGGTGATAGACAGGGCGCATGAACACCGATGATATTTCCGATGATCCCCCTTTTGCGGCGCGTGAGCGTCATGCCGAACTGTCGGCTGAGATAAAGCGGCACCGCGATCTCTATTATAACGCCGAGGCACCGGAACTGTCCGATGCCGACTATGATGCGCTTGAGGGGGAACTTAGGGCGCTTGAGGCGCAGTATCCGGCGCTGAAGACCGTCGATAGCCCGACCGAGCAGGTGGGGGCGGAGATCAGCACCAAATTTGCGCCGGTGACGCATGGCGTGCCCATGCTGTCGCTTGATAATGCCTTTGCGCCTGAAGATGTGCGTGATTTCGAGAAAAGCATTCGCCGGTTTTTGCGGCTGCCTGAGGATGAGGTTCTGGCCTATGCGGTGGAGCCGAAGATCGACGGGGTGTCCTGTTCGCTTTTGTATGTGAAGGGTGAACTGAAGCGGGCGGCGACGCGGGGCGACGGGCGTACCGGTGAGGACATCACCGAAAACGTGCGCACCATCAGCGATATTCCGCACCGGCTTTCCGGCAGCGGCCATCCTGAGCGTATTGAAATCCGTGGCGAGGTCTATTTCCCTCTTGAGGCCTTTCAGGCGATGAACGCGGCGGCGGCGGAAACCGGCAGCAAGGTGTTCGCCAATCCGCGTAATGCGGCATCAGGCGCTTTGCGGCAACTGGATGCCACGATCACGGCGTCGCGGCCTTTGCGGTTTTTTGCCTATACCTGGGGGGAGGTCAGTGACGATTTTTCGGCCACGCAAACCGAAGCGCTGAGCAAATTCCGTGACTGGGGTTTGGTGGTCAATCCGCGCTCGGTGCGTGCCGAAGGCGTAGACGAATTGATCAGGGTCTATGACGAACTCCAACGCGACCGGTCAGGGCTGGGCTACGATATTGACGGTGTGGTCTATAAGGTGGACCGGCTGGATTACCAGCGGCGTCTGGGGTTTGTCTCGCGCTCGCCGCGCTGGGCCATTGCGCATAAATTTCCTGCCGAGCAGGCGCTGACGCATCTTAAGGGGATTGATATTCAGGTCGGGCGCATTGGCACGCTGACGCCTGTGGCGCGGCTGGAGCCGGTCAATGTCGGCGGTGTGGTGGTGTCGAATGTCACCCTGCACAATGCTGATGAAATTGCGCGCAAGGATGTACGAATCGGTGATCTGGTGCGGGTGCAGCGGGCCGGTGACGTGATCCCGCAGATTGTCGGGGTAGAGTTGTCGGCGCGGCCCGAAGGGACGGAAGAATATGAATTTCCGACGCTTTGTCCCTGTCCGTTACAAACCCCTGTGGTGCGTGAAACCAATCACAAGGGGGAGGAGGGGGTAGCGCGGCGCTGTACGGGGGATCATGCCTGTCCGCACCAGAAAATTGAATATCTGAAATATGTCGCCGGTCGTAAGGTGCTGGATATCGAAGGGCTGGGGGAGAAGCAGATACAGCTGTTTATCGAAAAGGGGCTGATCAGCGAACCGGCGGATATTTTCACGCTTGAGGCGCGCGATAAGATGTCTCTGACGCCGATCCGTAACTGGGAGGGCTTTGGCGAGGTCAGTGCGCGTAACCTGTTTGCTGCGATTGAAGACCGGCGGGAGATTTCGCTTGAGCGGTTTATTGCGGCCTGGGGGAACCGGGGGGTTGGGGAAACGACGGCGCGGTTGCTGGCGCGGGCCTATGGCTCGGAGGCGGCGTTCCGCGAAGCCCTGATGGCGTTGGTGGCCGAAGATGAAGAGGTGCGCGGGGCCTTAAGTGATATGGATCAGATCGGGCCGTCTTCGGTGGCGGCGCTGACGGATTATTTCGCCAAGCCCTATAATCAGGCGGTCTATCGCAATCTGGTAGCTGAGGTACGGGTAAGGGATGCTGAGGCGGTGGCGGCGACCTCAAGCGTTTCGGGGCTGACGGTGGTGTTTACCGGTACGCTGGAGCGGCTGACGCGTGATGAAGCCAAGGCGCAGGCCGAACGGCTGGGGGCCAAGGTGGCGGGGTCGGTGTCGAAAAAGACCGATATTGTCATTGCCGGGCCGGGGGCCGGATCAAAGCTGAAAAAGGCGGCTGAACTGGGGGTGGCGGTGATGACCGAGGATGAGTGGCTGGCCCACATTTCAGGAGTTTAAGTATGAAGCTGAACGAACAGGTGGTTATTGTGACCGGCGCGGGGCGGGGTCTGGGGGCGGCGATTGCCACGGCCTTTGCCCGCGAAGGTGCGAAGGTGGCGATCAATTATCGCAACAGCCGTGATGAGGCTGAAGCTTTGGCGGCGCAGTTGGGGGGAAATGTGCGCGCCTTTCAGGCCGATGTGCGTGACCTTGAGGCGGTGAAGCGTATGGTTGCGGAGGTGACGGATGCTTTCGGTGCACCGACGACAGCGGTGCATAATGCGCTGGCCGATTACAGCTTTAATGGCGATGCGCGTGAGAAGATTGATACGCTGGACTATAGCCATATTGAGGCGCAGACGCATACGGCGGTGGGCGGGGCGATCAATCTGGCCAAGGCCGTGCATCCGGCGATGAAGGCGGCGGGCTTTGGCCGTATCGTGACCATCGGCACCAATCTGGTGCAAAATCCGGTCGTGCCCTATCATGACTATACGGCGGCCAAGGCGGCACTGATGGCCCTGACGCGCACTCTGGCGGCGGATCTGGGGCCGGACGGAATCACGGTCAATATGGTGTCCGGTGGCCTGCTGCGCACAACGGCGGCAAGTTCCGGAACGCCTGAGGCGGTGTTTGACCTGATTGCCGCTTCGACGCCGTTACGACGGGTGACCACGCCTGAGGAAGCGGCGGATGCGGTGCTGTTTTTCGCCAGCCCCTGGGCGCGGTCAGTGACCGGTCAGAACCTTATGGTCGATGGCGGGCTGGTGTTCGGATAGGACCACGTGAAGCCACCCTCTCCCTGAATGGGAGAGGGGGCAGGGATTATTTACCGATCAGGACGACGCCTTCGCGGCGGGGGTCGGCACCGCCGTCTATACGGTCAGGGTAGAACATCACCCCGTGCAGGCCGGAATTTTCGCCGGCGACTTCCTGAATGTCATAGCCCATGTCTTTCAGGCTTTGGGTGACGGTGGCAGGCATAAGGGCGGCTTCTATACGGATGGTGTCGCCGCGGGCCACGACATTGGGCAGGGCCACGGCTTCGGGCATGGTCAGGCCCCAGTCAAGAACCCCGATCAGCGCCTTGAAGTTATAGGCCAGAATGGATGAGCCGCCCGGCGACCCCACCATGCCGATCAGGTTTTTGTTCTGATCGAAGATCATTACCGGTGACATGGAGGAGCGCGGACGTTTGCCGCCTTCGACGGCATTGGCGGCTTTGTGGCCATCGGTGCCGGTAGGCGTAAAGGAGAAATCGGTCAGCTGGTTATTCAGGAAAAACCCGCCAACCATGCGGCCTGAGCCGAAATAGCTTTCGACCGAAGTGGTGACACTGACGGCATTGCCATAGCGGTCGCGGATGACGAAATGCGAGGTGCCCGCCGGTTCATGGGTGTTATCGGTAGCCCATGCCACGGCTTTTGAGGGCTGGCCGTAGGTGGGTGTGGGGGCCGCCTTGCCCGGTGTGATGGTGGCTACACGCCCGTCAATATAGGCCGGATCGAGCAGGCCTTTGAGTGGCACGGAGACAAATTCCGGATCGGCCATATACTGGTCGCGGTCAGCATACATCAGGCGCTGGGCTTCGATTATCACCTGCCAGCCGCGCGGATCGTTGGGACCATATTGGTCCATCGGGAAGCGTTCGGCGATTTTCAGCGCCTGAAGCAGTGAGGGGGCTGAGGACGGCGGCAGGGGCACGCAGATAATATAGATGCGGTAAGGTTCACACAGGGCATCGTCGGACTTCGGGAAATAGGCCTTGAAGTCATCACGTGTCAGGGCACCCGCAGGTGTCCCTTCGGAGGTGCGGGCAATGATGGCCTCAACCAGCGGGCCTTCGCGGAAGATGACCGCGCCCTTATCGGCCAGTTGGCGCAGGGTGTCGGCATAGGCCGGATTGGTCAGGCGATCACCAGTCTTTTTGAGGCCGCCCTGACCGTCAGAGAAATAGGCCTTGAGGTCGGGGGCGTTGTTTTGCGGCAGACGGGTCTGGGTCAGGTAATCGCCCAGTCGTGGCGAAATGGTGAAGCCGTTTTCGGCCAGCCTGACGGGGGTGCCGAACAGGTCTTTCCATAACAGGCCGCCGTGAGCCGAATGGGCCTTTTCAAGCATGTGCATGACGCCCGGCACGCCGGTCGAACGCCCCGATAACATGGCCTCAACAAAGGGCAGGGGTGTGCCGTCATCCTTGAGGAACCAGTCGCTGCTGGCGGTCTTAGGAGCGGTTTCGCGGCCATTATATTGAATGACCTTGCCGGTCCTGGCGTCGTAATAGACCATAAAGGCCCCGCCGCCGATGCCGGAGCTTTGGGGTTCCACAAGTCCCAAAGTCGCCTGAACCGCGACGGCGGCGTCTATGGCGGTGCCGCCTTTTTCAAGGATATCCATGCCCGCTTCGGCCGCCAGAGGATTGGCGGCGATGACCACCGGCGCAAAGGTCGGAGGGGCATCAGGGGTTAAGGTGGCGCAGGCGCTTAAAGAGATAGCGGCGAGAATGAACAGGGGACGGGTAAACAGATTACGGGCAAACATGGGGGAGACTTTGCTTGAAACAGGGCCAGAGAGGCAAATATGACCTGTCATGACCCTGTGGGGGCGGACTTTCAACAGGAAATCAAAAAAAATAGGCAAAAAGGGCATTAAACGGCTTGCGTTTGCCATCTGTTGAGACTAATTGTCCGGCCCTCGCTGCTGAGCAAGCTTAGCGGTGAGAATTGAAAAAAATGCGCACTCGTAGCTCAGCTGGATAGAGCATCAGACTACGAATCTGAGGGTCAGGAGTTCGAATCTCTTCGAGTGCGCCATTTCATTTCTTAAATAAAATCAGCCCCTTGCGGGGCTTTTTTTGTGCCTGAAAAGGGGCTGAGGCCAGACCCTTTTTACGGGTCTGGCCTCAGAGGTTTAAAACCCCATTCTTACGCCGGTGTAAGGCTTGGCACGGCTTTCGTCCCTTAATCTTTCGACTATAGCGCTGGCGCAGGTCGCCAGTGCGTGGCGTAACTGACGCGACACAACGGCGAAATCGCCCGGTGTCAGGTTACTTAAGCTCAAAAGTTCCGCCGGAGCGGTCAGGGCAAAATAGTGCTCAAAGGCCCGTTGAAGGCGTTCTGGTCCAAGTGGGGCGAGAACGAGCTTAAACACAAAGCGGCGCAGCGTAGCCGGATCAAGCTGCCCCGGATGGTTGGTGGCGGCCACTACGGGGAACGGATGCCGGTCAAGCCAGGTCAGCATTTCGTTTACCTGACCGATTTCCCACGACATGCGTGCCCGCGTGCGGTCAAACAGCAGGGAGCCAGCCTCGTCAAACAACAGGACGCCTTCCTGTCTGCGGACGTCTTCGTAGGCGCCGGCGATATTCTGCTCGGTTTCGCCGACCCATTTTGACATGAGGTCAGACGCCCGACGCACCAGCAAGGGGCGGTCGAGCACACGCGCCAGATGATGGGCGAGCGCTGTCTTACCGGTGCCCGGTGGCTAATCGCACCGCCGATCATGGCGTTGGGCGAGTGGGAAGCCGTTGCGGCTCCTCAGCAGGATAAGATGGTTGCCGACGCTATGAGCGGCATCAACGTCTTGGTGGCAGACCGGTAGCCTGCCGAGCCGATACCCATGTCCTTGCGGCAAAGCCGCTACGAGAAAATCCGGCGCTGATAGCGACGGCGGAGCCATTGAGCAAGCGCGCCCTGCCGACGCATAGCCGGTTCGTTTGTCGTAAATCCAACCCCGGCAGCATAGATGGGCGCTTTCTTTCCGTCCGGAGGCTATGCTTTGGCGATAAGCCCGTGCCGGGAGCGCATGGCCCGGTAGGGGGGGCTTTGCTTTTTGATGCACCCTGCGGGCCGCAACGGGGCTGCTACGCTGTCCCTGCCGCATGGGTGGGCCGTCCTTTTATTTTACGTTTCAAGCGATGTAGCGGCGAAAGCAATTTCATCGTCTATGGAATAAATTAGTATACTATTTGAATGACATTACTGTAAAAATGTATTATATATATAATTGATTTATATAATGTTTTAATTTTCATTAACGTGAACCATTCGTGAACTTTTCCTACGCTCCGGGGGAGGTGGTAATGTTGATGGTGTGGATGAGAATAACAAATATACGTATAATTTATTGATATATATAGTTATTTTTTGCACTGCTTATAAAGCAAAAAGAAATGGCGTAATAAAAAAAATATATCTTCATACTCTTGTGAATCATATCAAACAAGTTTACGTCTGGTTAACGCATTCACTTTGAGGAGCGCCTATGTCTGATTCGCAGTCCGCCGCAGATGCCGAGTTTTCGGCCATGCACACCTTGTATGAAGCCCTTCAGCCTCTTGATGGCGACGCGCGGAGTCGAGTGGTCACCTATATTGTTGCTCGATTGGAAATTTCACTGCAAGGCAGCGCAAAGCTTTCCTCTTCCATTCCAGTCGGCGTAGAAGGGGACGAAGAAGCGGCTATAATTCAGGAGGAGAAAAGTGCGCCTAAATACTCAACTTTAGCGGAGCTTTCTGATGCCGCGCAGCCGAAGTCCAACGCGGATAAGGCGCTTGTAGCCGGGTATTGGCTTCAAATTTGTTTGGGGGCGGATAGCTTTGACGCGATGTCTGCAAACAGGGAATTGAAGCATCTTGGCGAAGCTATTGCGAATATTACAAACGCGATCGACAGCTTGAAGGGGCAAAAACCCGCACTTGCCATTCAGTTGAAAAAAAGCGGAAAGAGCCAGCAAGCCCGTAAGGTCTACAAAATTACTGTCGCTGGTATGAAGGCCGTCGAGGCAATGATCAATGGATGAGGCGCGCTTGACCCAAGCACTCAACGGGCTATTGGGGCAATCTCTCGCTAGTGATTTGGTCGGCGACTTTATTAAAATACGCCAGGACTATGCGACAGCAACCCTTGAGAGAGCCTCATCGGGCAAATTTGTAGAGACCTTTGTGCAGTGTCTTCAGCACATGGCTACAGGTTCCTTCGATGCGAAGCCCAATGTGGATAGCTATCTAAGCAACAAGGCCGAAGTCGAGGTGTCGCTTCCAGAGGGCCTGCGAATCTGCGCGGCGCGTTTGGCGCGATTCATGTACACGCTCCGCAATAAGCGAAACATCGCCCATAAGAATCCAGTGGACGCCAACACCTTCGACTTGGCGATGGCTCATCAAGGTGCCGCTTGGATTATGGCTGAGCTTCTTCGCAACGCTACAGGCATCTCCATGCAAGAAGCGGGCGCACTTATCGAGTTGATTCAGGTTCCGGTCGGAACCCTTGTGGAAGAGATCGATGGAATGCGGCTTGTGCACGTAAATACATCTGTTAAAGGCGAGGTGCTAATCTTACTGCACAGCCATTATCCCGAACGCGTGCAGGTCGCGGATATTTTGAAAAGTTTGAATGCAAGAAGTCCGGGTTCGGTCAAAAACCGATTGAGTGAGCTTAGATTGGACAAGCTCCTGCACGGTGATGCAAAGACAGGCTACCGACTTACGCAGGTTGGGCATAGTGCTGCAGTGAGCGAAATAAGAAAATTACAGAAAGCCTAGCCTTACGCATAGCTCGCTACATATCTGCTACAATGACCAGAGCGAGAAGCGGTGCGCCCGAGAGAAAAATCTCTACAAGTTATTGTAAAGTAGGGAAAGAAAATGGTGGGTGAGCACGGACTCGAACCGTGGACCCGCTGATTAAGAG
>JBCEBX010000070.1:5489-5925 GCA_039206455.1 Asticcacaulis sp. | reverse complement strand
CTTCACCACTGAGGGCACCCGCAGGCTGAATGACGGCGTCTTCCTGTCGGAAATACCGGGGCAGATCAATGTTGCCGAAGACGGGATCACTGCGCCCGTGCCTGATCCGGCGGTTCATCGCATGACCGGCCAGTGGAGCGGTACGCGCGGCACAGGTGAGCGTCCGGCCTATACCGGCTGGGGCGGAGCGCAGGCTGATTCCACACCCTATGACCAGAACCTTCAGGTAGCCGGACAACGCTTTGACACCGGCATAGGCATTTTGGCCGGTTCCCGCCTTGAGGTGCGCAATACCGAAGGCCACACGCGATTCGAAGCCCATGTCGGCATAGATGATTCCACGCTCAATACGTCCGATAAGGTACGCTTCCTTGTCTATGGCGACGGAAAACTGCTGGCCGAAAGCGACGACATTAGTTTTGGCACCGGCGTACAG
>JBCEBX010000070.1:270-5479 GCA_039206455.1 Asticcacaulis sp. | reverse complement strand
GAGCGATATGCCTCTGGTCACCACATGGGCCGAAGCGGCTTTACGGAAATAGACCTTAAACTCGCCCCTCTCCCCGCTGGGGAGAAGGCTGGGGTGAGGTTCTGTCGTAAGGTAGAGGGAGCGACCGCAGTGCTCCTTCCGTCTCAGGCCTTATACAGCTTGATATTCAGCTTTTCGGCGGCGTCATCGATAAAATCGGGCGCGGCCGAATCGGTTATCAGCACATCCAGCTCACTAATGTCGATAATCCGATTCAGGCACACCTTACCGAATTTCGACGAATCCGTCACGGCAATAACCTGACGGGCAGTTTCAACCATCTTGCGGTTCAGCTGTGCTTCGGGCTCATAGTGGGTGGTAATGCCGCGTTCAACATCAAATCCGTCAACGCCCAGGAACAGCTTGTCGAGCAACAGCTCATCCAGCGCCGCCACCGTCTGCGCCCCGTAAAAGGCCATGCTTTTACGGCGTAACTCGCCCCCCAGCATGATGATTTTCAGGTTGCGTTTCTGGGTCAGAGCCGACAACACATCAAAGTCGTTGGTTACGACCGTGATATCCTCATCATCAGGCAAGAAACGGGCAATCTGAAGCGCGGTCGTGCCGGAATCGAGCATGATCGATTCGCCCGACTTAACCAGCGAAGCCGCAAGCTGCCCGATGCGTTCTTTTTCTTCGGTATGCTCGACACGCTTGGTTTCAATGGCCGGTTCAGTATTGACCGTTACAACCTCGGATGAAATCGCCCCACCATAGGCGCGCGTCGCAATGCCGTGTTCCTCAAGATAGTGCAGGTCCTTGCGGATCGTCTGCATCGACACGCCAAACTGCTCCGAGAGGGCGATCACCTGCACACTACCGCGCGACTTCAGCATGGCGCTGATCTGACGCCTGCGCTCAGAGGTGTCCCGCATAATCCGAACGGATCCTTCCGCCATATCGCTCATCTTTCCTTATACGTGGGTTTCGAGAGCCGAAAACTTTTCTTTCGCTTTGATGTCCGCTTATGGCCCGACAGCCCCAAAAATTCAACCATTCATATATTCCCACCCTTTCCGCGTGTTTCATCTGACAGAATGTTACGAATAATGTGTCATATTTGTTTCTTTTTGGTTTCGATTGAGATATAAAACGAAAGATAATATAGACAGGGAAAGAAAAATGTACCTAAATCGAAACATAAAGAGGCGATAAGCCCGTATAAATTCGTGAGGAGTTTAGGTTATGATACATAAGACTATATGCCAAAGCACTATCTGCCACCGGTTCAGTATCTCGGACACCTAGGTTCACCACCACCTTCCCGAACACAGGCGGTCACAGCGACCCCCTGCCCACGGCTTCACCTGAGGATGCTGATGTCGCGTCCGTGTGATTAAATATAAAAATAGGGGCTAGAAATGAAAACCGAGGCAAGTAACAGCGTATCCCGTACCGCCCTGATCGTGGCCGCCACCCTGATGATAGGTCAGGTCGCCACCGTTCAGACCGCTGCCGCTCAGGACACTAACACAGACGACGCAGAGACTACGGAAGTCATCGTCACCGGCACCCGTCAGGCGCTGAAAAACGCGCAGGCCATCAAGCGCAATTCCGATACCTTCGTTGATTCCATCACCGCCACCGATATCGGCGCTTTCCCAGATAAATCGGTCGCCGAAGCGCTTCAGCGCGTACCGGGCGTGACGGTTATCCGTTCAGCGGCCCGTGATGATGTGATGCACTATTCTGCCGAACCGGCAGGCGTCATTATCCGTGGCCTGCCGCAGGTGCGCTCGGAATTTAACGGTCGCGACATGTTCTCGGCAACCTCCGGTTACGGCCTGTCATGGTCGGATGTATCACCGGAACTGATGTCCGGTGTGGATACCTATAAGAACCAGACGGCCGAACTGATTGAAGGCGGCATCGCCGGCAGCGTTAATCTGCGCACCCGCGTACCCTTCGACCAACGTGGACGGCGCATCGGCGGCACGATCGAAGCCAATTACGGCGACCTGTCAAAGAAGACCACACCCAATATTTCCGGCCTCTACAGCGACCGCTGGGATACCGAACATGGTGAGTTCGGCC
Source organism: Asticcacaulis sp. (assembly GCA_039206455.1). Classification (GTDB taxonomy): domain Bacteria; phylum Pseudomonadota; class Alphaproteobacteria; order Caulobacterales; family Caulobacteraceae; genus Asticcacaulis. The sequence continues at coordinate 3,406 of JBCEBX010000070.1, read as the reverse complement.
TGCTGGTCAATGCGGCCTATTCGGTCGTCGAGACCAATTCCGAAGCCGCCACCCTGCCGCGCATGGTGGTCTATGCGCCCGGCACCTATACGGATCAGGAAAACTACATCCCTTCGGGCGTCGCCTATAATGACACCCTTTATGAGCGCAAGCGTACCGGTGCCGGTCTGGCCGCCCAATGGCAAAGCCCTGACCGCAACATGAAGGCAACCCTGCAATATAACCATGCCAAATATGACAACCTGTGGACCGAAGACCAGCTGATCAATTACTGGATGTGGGTAGATCCGGCCACCACAAACCATTCGACCGTCTGGGACAACCCGCTGCTGCTCGCGCCGCCAACCGGCGGCACGCCTTACACCTTTGACGAAAACGGCCTGTTTCAGCGCGGCGTGATCACCCGTTCCAAAGGCGACTGGGGCTACGGACTGGTGGACTGGGATACAGGCACCATGATCCCCGGCTCAACCGATCAGTACGGCACCTATGCCAAGCATGGCTTTAACCTGCCGGTCATTGAGCCTTGCGTGACCTATGTCAATGGTGGCCTGCCCTGCCGGGGCGGCACCTTCCTGAATACGGTCAGCCGCCACAGTGAAGAAGTGCGGACGATTGACGATGTGGCCTTTAACTTTGTCTGGCGTCCGACCGAACGCCTGAGCCTGAATTTCGATCTGCAACACGTTAAGGCATCAACGGACAAGTATGACATCACCTTTGAACTGGGCACCTATACGGATGTCGATCTCAATCTGAGCGGCAAGCGCCCGACCGTAGGCTTCAGCTACCCCAGCGGTTATAATGTCATTGGCGACAATCCGCTGGCTGATTACCGTAACTATAATCCTGAATCGGCCATGGATCACATGACCGTCTCACGCGGCGAATCGACCGCGGCCCGTTTTGACGCCGCCTACAGCTTCGACAATACATGGCTGTCGGAACTGCGCGCCGGTGTGCGTTCGGCCAAGCGCCAGCAGGATCATGGCTGGTCGGTCTATAACTGGGCCAGCGTTGCCTCGGACTGGGGCGTCAATCCGGCTGACGCCTGGTTTGTCGATTCCGGCCCGACCTATAATGATGATGGCAGCATCCGCTTCCAGGGTTATGAACAGGGCTTCTACGAAAACCGCAAATTTGGTGGCAAGCTTCTGGATGGCCTGATCGGTCAGGACGAATTCGTGTTCATGAAGCGCGATATCCTCGCCAACCGCGAAGAAATGGCCAAGCGCTTCAGTGTCGCCGGACAGGAAGATGAAGGCGGCACGGCCTCTTCAGCCTGGTATCCGATCTGCGAACGCCCTGAAGAAATGGAAAACAGCTGCTTCACGCAGGGCGAGCGTCTGCGCGTTTCTGAAAAGAGCAATGCGGCCTATATTATGCTGAAATTCGGCGGACCGGATGCAGTGATCTTCGACCGATATCGTGTGTCGGGTAATATCGGCGTGCGCTATGTCGAAACGACCGTGGAATCAATTGGTGCGTTGAACTATGCCGATCCATTTACCGCAGGCCAGCTGACCTGTAATCCGTTGCCTCCTGAGGTCATCGAAAATCTTGACCCTGACCAATATGCCATCTCACCGGGCTGTCTGGCACTGGGTTCAACCGAAGATCAGGCCTTCTCAAGCGGCGGCAGCACGCCGTCGACGGTCAGCACCAAGCATAAAAACACCCTGCCCAGCTTCAACCTCAAGATTGATCTGAGCGAAGAATGGCTGGTGCGTTTTGCGGCTTCGCGTGCCATGTCCAAGCCGGATATCGGCCTGCTGCGTAACTTCGTGACCATGAACCGCTCGTTCGTGCCGCAAAGTGAAATCCGCGTCGGCAACCCGAATATCATTCTGGACGGTTCCGGTAATCCGGTCAGCTACAAATACGGCTACACCGGCAATACCGGCAACCCGCGCCTTAAGCCGGTCACCGCTGACCAGTTCGACCTGTCGGTTGAAAACTATTTCGATAGTGCAGGATCATTCACCTTCACCCTGTTCTACAAAAAGTTCCACGACTACATCCAGAATGGTGTCTTCACGGTGCCGATCACCAATAATGGTGTAACCCGTGACGTGGTCATTCGCGGCCCGGTCAATGGAGATGGCGCGGCGATCAAGGGCTGGGAAATGTCCTATCAGCGCTACTTCACCTTCCTGCCGGCCCCATGGGATGGTCTTGGGGTGCAGGCCAACTATACGATGCTGCATAATTCCGGCATCAAGAACGCCAATCTGGTGGTGGATACCGATGGTGGGGATGCGATTGCCGCTTCCGCGCTTGAAGGCAACATCATTCCGGCGCGTCTGGAAAACATGTCCGATCATTCGTACAACTTCATCCTAATGTACGAAAAGGGCAAGTTCGGCAGCCGCCTGGCCTATAACTGGCGCTCGGAATATATCAGCTCCATCAATGACTGCTGCGTCCGCTTCCATGTCTGGAACGAAGACGAAGGCTTCCTTGATGCCTCCATGCGCTACGCCTTAACCGATAACCTTGAGGTCAACCTTCAGGCCAGCAACCTTCTGGCGACGGAAATTCGTATCCGTCAGCAGGTAAAGGGGCCAACCGAAGCCAATCCTGATCAGGAAATGAAATTCCTGCCGGCCGGCTGGTTCCGTTACGACCGCCGCATTCAGCTGGGTGTACGCCTGAAGTTCTAGTTCCTCCCCGGTCGGTGCATCATCCCTTGCGCCGACCACACTTCTGATGGCTTCCGTCAGGCTGACCTCCCTCGTCAGTCTGACTAAATGGAGCCGACTCAGGCGTGCACCTCAGGTGCACGCCTTTTTTTACGAATAACAGGGATGGCTACCCGTCCATTTCGCATTTGCCGATAAGGAATTTTTGCTTTCATCAATAAAATTTACGCAGATTCTGCATGATAAAGGTGTTTTAGTACCACAAAAATAGTGTTTGAAACGGCTTCAACCATTTTCAAAGTTCATTTTGATATACAGCTATTTTCAATTTAAAAGCGTATTTTATTTATAAAACGCTCTTTGAATTCTATCATTAGTTTAATTTTTCAAATTCTTTCCCAATCACAATGATGCTTGACGCTTCGAAATTTTTACTTTTGACGCATCTGTCAGAATTAAGGGTAAAAAACGCGTGATATCCAATAAGTGTGATC
>JBCEBX010000070.1:0-260 GCA_039206455.1 Asticcacaulis sp. | reverse complement strand
CTTTTATACGCCTCGAACGCACATAATTCTGGTGTTTGACCGACCTTATGATAACGCTGTCAATTAAGAGGTCAGTGCTTTTTATGCCTTCCGGAACGACATATTCCGGACGGCAAAAACAAGAAACTGATCCGACATTTTCAGGGTAGGAAACGGCAACTATCCGGACACATTCCGGTCTGCCACAAAAAACATAAAGCGCTGACTCGTGAGGTCTCAGGTTCTACCCGTAGGTGTGGGACAGTTCCGATCTTACAGGA
>JBCEBX010000069.1:0-5944 GCA_039206455.1 Asticcacaulis sp. | reverse complement strand
ATATTGCGCCGGACTTAAATTCCTACTTATTTACGGCTAAATCGATATAAACCGAGGCACAGGCGTTCATGACGACACATATTTCCCGCCGCTGGATACTCGCCGGAGCCGCCGCGCTCGGCACAACGGCCTTAAGCGCCTGCGGTCAGAGAAACGACAGTAGCAATCTTCTGAACGTCTCCTATGACCCGACGCGTGAATTTTACGTCGCCTATAATGCGCTGTTTGCTGCCGATCAGGCCGAGGCCATTACGGTCAACCAGAGCCACGGCGGTTCTGGCAAACAGGCCACGGCGGTTATCGAAGGTCTGGCGGCTGATATTGTCTCTCTGGCGCTGGCGCACGACATTGATTCGATTGCCGAGCGCGGCTTGATCGCCAAAGACTGGGCGACACGCCTGCCTTATAACTCCACCCCCTATCATTCGGTTATCGTGTTTCTGGTGCGCAAGGGTAACCCCAAAAGCATTCGCGACTGGAATGATCTGGTAAAGCCCGGCGTGGCTGTCATTACACCCAATCCGAAAACCTCAGGCGGGGCGCGCTGGAACTATCTGGCCGCTTATGGTTATGCCCTCAAAGCCAATGGAGGCGACAAAGCCAAGGCCATAGCCTATCTTGAGGCCCTGTTCCGTAATGTGCCGGTGCTCGATACCGGCGCACGCGGGGCGACCACAACCTTCGTTCAACGCGGTCAGGGCGATGTGCTTCTGGCGTGGGAAAACGAAGCCCTGATGGCACTGGCGACCACAAAGGATGCGCCGTTCGAGATCGTTTACCCGTCACTTTCCATTCGCGCCGAGCCCCCCGTCGCCGTGGTCGATAAGACCGTTGAGCGCAAGGGTACGGCCGCACTGGCCAAGGCCTATCTTGAGGGGCTGTTCAGCGCCCGCGCCCAGAAACTGGTGGCCGAATATCATTTCCGCCCGTCTGATCCGCAGGCGGCCGCTCAGTTCACCGAAAAGTTCCCGGATATTGAACAACTGACTATAGACGCCGACTTCGGCGGCTGGAAGAAAGCGCATGAGGCGCATTTTGCCGCCAATGGCGCCTTCGATCAGCTTCAGTTGCGCCTGCACCGTTAATTCTGCTTTCCGGTATTCATGTCCCCCACCGCGTCCACACCCGCTACAACTGTCGTGCCTGAAGGTTTTAAACCGCCGAAGGTGACGCATAATACGCGCGTCCTGCCGGGCTTTAAGCTGTCGCTTGGCCTGACCATCACCTATCTGTCGCTTATTGTGCTCATTCCGCTGGCGGCGTTGATTGCCCGCCCGTGGGAGCATGGCCTTGAGGCGGTTATCAATACGGTCACCGATGAGCGGGTGCTGGCGTCGCTGAAAGTGACCTTTGGCATTTCCTTTGCCGCCGCCATAGCCAACCTGTTTACCGGTCTGGCGGTGGCGTGGGTGCTGACGCGCTATGAGTTTCCGGGCAAGCGGATTTTGGATGCACTGGTTGATCTGCCGTTCGCCCTGCCGACCGCCGTGGCCGGCATCAGCCTATGCACCATGTACGCCACCAATGGCTGGATCGGCAGCCTGCTGGAGCCTTTGGGCATCAGGGTGTCCTATACGCCGCTGGGGATTTTCGTGGCGCTGGTCTTTGTCGGCCTGCCGTTCATCGTCCGCTCGGTTCAGCCGGTTCTGGCCGAATTTGATGCCGAGGTCGAAGAAGCCGCCACGACGCTTGGGGCGTCACCGCTGCAAACGGCGTTTCGCGTGATTTTACCGGCACTGGCACCGGCGCTTCTCACCGGTTTTTCGCTGGCCTTTGCCCGTGCCGTTGGGGAATATGGCTCGGTGATCTTCATCGCCGGTAACATGCCGTTCCTGTCGGAAATCACGCCATTGCTGATTGTCATCAAGCTGGAAGAATTTGACTATGCCGGTGCCGCCACCGTGGCCCTGACCCTCCTCAGCCTGTCTTTCCTTGTGCTGATCGTCCTCAATGCCGCCCAGCTCATTCTTAGCAAAAGAGGGCAGAAATGAGCGCCAAAGCCGCCCGCTTCCCCAAGACACCCGCCGCCATTGGCCTGACGCTGTTTGTTGTGGCGTGGATGACGCTGGTGATTATCCTGCCGCTGGCCAATGTGCTGTTTGAAGCCTTTGCCAGAGGTGTAGCCCCCTATCTGACGTCGCTGGCCCACCCCGATGCCATAAGCGCCGTCAAGCTGACCTTGCTGGTGGCTGCGATTGCCGTGCCGCTGAATGCCGTGTTCGGTATTGCCGCTGCCTGGGCGATTACGCGCTTTGAATTCAGCGGCAAAGGGCTTCTGCTTTCGATCCTCGATTTGCCCTTCACCATTTCGCCGGTCATTTCCGGTCTGGTCTGGGTGCTGTTATTCGGTGCGCATGGCTGGTTCGGTGCCGCCTTGCAGGACGCCGGTATCCAGATCATTTTCGCCCTGCCCGGACTGGTGATCGCCACTATTCTGGTTACCCTGCCTTTCGTGGCGCGTGAACTTATCCCGCTGATGCAGGATCAGGGCACCGACGAAGAAGTGGCCGCCGTCACGCTGGGGGCCAATGGCTGGTCTTTGTTTTTCCGTGTCACCCTGCCGAATATCAAATGGGCTTTGACCTATGGCGTATTGCTCTGTACGGCGCGGGCTATGGGCGAATTTGGCGCGGTCAGTGTGGTGTCCGGCCATATTCGCGGCCTGACCAATACCCTGCCCCTGCATATCGAAGTGCTGTACAACGAATATGACAGCGTAGGCGCCTTTGCCGCCGCGACCTTGCTGGCGGGCCTCGCCATCATCACCCTGATATTGAAAACCTTCCTGGAATGGCGCTTTGCCGGTGAGCTGGCCGCCCACCGCAAGCACTAGAAAGCCGCTTTATGTCCCTGATCGTCAGCAATATTACCAAGACCTTTGACCACTTCCCCGCCCTGACCGACGTCAGTTTTCAGGCGGAGCCGGGGGAGTTCCTCGCCCTGCTCGGGCCTTCGGGCTCAGGCAAGACCACGCTTCTGCGCCTTCTGGCAGGCCTTGACCAGCCGGATCAGGGCAAGGTCGAGTTTGATGGCATAGACTATCTGGCGCTCAATCCGCGCGACCGTCGCATCGGCATGGTCTTTCAGTCCTATGCCCTGTTCCGTCACATGAGCGTGGCGCAAAACATTGCCTTTGGCCTGACCGTGCGCCCCTCAAAGGAACGCCCCAGCAAGGCCGAGATCAAGGCGACGGTAGAGCGTCTTTTGAAACTGATCCAGCTTGAGGATTTCGGTCATCGTTATCCGTCACAGCTTTCGGGTGGTCAGAGACAGCGTGTGGCGCTGGCCCGCGCTTTGGCGATCAATCCGCGTATCCTGTTGCTTGATGAGCCGTTTGGCGCGCTCGATGCGCTGGTGCGCAAAGACCTGCGCCGCTGGCTGCGTCAGATTCATGATGAAACCGGCGTTACCACTATCTTTGTGACCCACGATCAGGAAGAAGCGCTTGATCTGGCTGACCGCGTGGTGGTGCTGCGCAGCGGCCAGATTGAACAAATCGGCAAGCCGGTGGAACTTTATCACCGGCCTCAGACCGAATTCGTATTTGATTTTCTGGGTTCCTCCAATCCGGCACCTGCGCGGGTGGACGGCGATACCGCGCATTTCGACGGCTTCAGCGTGCCGGTTATCAGCGCTACGCCGCTTAACGGCCAGAAAACCACCCGCTTCCGCCCATTCGATACGCAACTGGCGACCGAAGGCGCAGGGTTTAAGGCGAAGCTTGTCTCCGTCCTGCCCGCTGGCCCGAGCCTGAGGCTGGAACTTAAGGGTGACGATGGCACGCTCTATGAGGTGCATCAGGCGCACGATTCAAACTCCGCCGACCTTAAGTTGCGTGATACGGTCTATATCCGCCCGACCAAGGTCTATGCCTTCTGATCCGGCAACAGACGTATAAAAAACACCGGCCTGACTAATTCTCAGGCCGATGTTTTTTTATCTGGTTTTATACCCTAAAGCGATTTACGTGCCGCGCGGAAATAGGCAATCCCCGTCCACAGAGTAATCAGGGCAGCGGCCCACATCAGCCAGAAGGCAATGGCGTTAAACGCCGTCAGATAGCTGACATCAAGGTTAAACGCCGACCAGCTTTGCACCAGAAGCTGCGCCCCAAGCGCCACAAGCTGGAAGGTCGTCTTCCATTTGGCGAGAAGGCTGACGGGGATTTTGAAATTCTTGCCCGCTGCGGCTTCACGCAGAGCGCTGACGGCAAATTCGCGGAACAGGATAATTGCCGCAGGCAGGGCGATTTCAGGCTGCGGCCCAAGGCTGAAAAGGCCTAAAATCGTACCACAGACCAGAATTTTGTCCGCGATGGGATCGAGAATGGCACCCCAGCTTGTTTCAGCCTTCATCTTGCGGGCCAGATAGCCGTCAAAGAAGTCGGTAATCGCCGCGATGACAAAGGCATAAAACGCCAGTCGGGTCAGACTGTTGAGCGTGTCCGTGTCGCTGGTCATCGGACTGACGAAATAGACACCGCCTGCGACCGTGGCCAGCAGCAGGAACATCACCATACCGGCCACAAGACGCAGGCCGGTAATAAGATTGGGGATCGGGTTTGCTTTTTCGCCGGTCATGGTCACGCTCATATTTCAGTATGGCCTTGTCTGGCATGTAACGCGCGAAAGCTCAAGCCTGTTGAACCCACGCTTAAAAGCGCTCACCGATCCCCGTTAATCTTAGAAACGATAGCCTAGGCCAAGAAATACCGACTGCTGCGTCAGCTCAGCGCGGGCATTGCCATCCTTGGTATCACCGAAATCGGTGTAGCGGTATTCAGCACGGCCAAACAGATTCTCACCGAAGGCATAGTCCATGCCAACGGCACCGGTGACGCCCGCAAGGGTTTCGGTTTCCTTTTCGCCATCATATTCAATATAGGCACGGGTTCCGGCGACACCCAGCGCACCATAGACGAGCGCGTTACCGAAGCTGTAGCCCACGCGCCCACGCACGGAACCCGAATAGTCGATACCGACTTCAAGCGGTTCGCCCAGGACGGTATAGCGGTCATTGGCGTCATTATAGTTGAGGTCAATTTCGGCCCCCATAACCCAGTTTCCGTTCTGGGCATTGACACCGGCGAAGGCGCCATAGGCGGTGTTATCGAAATCGTCAGCCGTACGTTCGTCCGTTACGCCGTCATCGTAACGCAGTTCCAGCTCGGTACGGTTCTGGCCGACCTGAGCGCCGATATAGGGGCCGGACCAGTTCTGGGCCGAAGCAACGGCGGGCAGCATAAGGGCAAGGGTCGAAGCGGTAATAAGGGTGAAGGTCTTCATGTTACGGTCTCCTTTTTGGTTATATTCAAGGAGATACGCTTGGGCATAAGGTTTCGATGTGGCTGAGGGGGCTATTCCATAGCTATATCGGTTCTGTAGCCTGAAGGTCACAGCACGGCCTGTCCATGGAAGTGATCGCAGATTTTTTGCGCCAGCGCTCAAAAAGCGGAGCGTTAGCGCATCAAAAAAAACGGGCGCACCGCACCGCCTATCCGTGGAAGTGATCGTAGATTTTTTGCGCCAGCGCGGCGGAAATGCCGTCAATCTTTTGCAGGTCCTCGACGCGCGCGGCACCGACTTCGCGGCCGGAGCCAAAGGCCTGAAGCAGGGCGCGTTTACGACGGGCGCCGATACCCTCAATGTCGTCGAGCGGGTTTTTCGTCAGGGCCGCCGCGCGTTTTTGCCGGTTGGCCCCAATGGCATAGCGGTGGGCTTCATCACGTAATCTTTGCAAGTAATAGAGCACGGGTGATTTAGGCTCCATCATGAACGGTGTGCGTCCCGGCATGAAGAAGCGCTCCATGCCCGCGTCCCGGTCAGGCCCCTTGGCAACACCGACAATATTAATATCGGTCATGCCGAGCTCGTTCATGACGCCCAAAACGGCATCAAGCTGCCCCTGCCCGCCATCGACCAGCACAAGGTCAGGCCGGCCGAAG
>JBCEBX010000068.1:0-5968 GCA_039206455.1 Asticcacaulis sp. | reverse complement strand
CCCGCGTAAGAAACAGAAAGCCGATATAAAGCAACAGACCGGCAAAACAAACCATAACCACGGCAAATTCCTTGCTGGAGAACAAAAGTCCTTCCACCACAGGCCGGTAAAATGACGCCAGACCACAAAATCCGGTCATCAACAGCCCGCAGAACATCACCTTGGACAGGCCCGCCCATGAATTACGCCCCAGCGTCCACACCTTGCGCCGCGCCAGCGTAAAGACCATCAGCAACACATTGACCCACGCCGCCGCAGAGGTGCCAATCGCCAGACCGGCCACGCCAATGATCGGAAACAGGGTCAGGCCGAACCCGAGATTGACCACCACAGACACAATGGCAAATTTCATCGGCCCGAACGTATCCTTGCGGGCAAAAAAGGCCGGTGTCAGGACGCGCGACAGCACAAAGGCCGGTACGCCCCAGCCATAGTGCAGCAAAGCACTTCCGGTCATCTGCGCATCATAGGGCAGAAACTCACCCCGTGTGAACAGGCCATCAATCAGGAATACCGGCATGGCGATAATCGCCGCCGCCGCCGGAAGCGTCAGGGCCATGGACAAAACAATGGCCTCATCCATTACCTTTTGCGAGGCTTCGTGATCACCGGCCTGAACCGTGCGCGACAGGGTCGGCAAAAGCGCCACGCCAATCGCCACCCCCACAAGGCCCAATGGCAACTGATAGAGCCGGTCAGCAACCGTCAGCCACATCCGCGCCCCGTCAATAGCCGAAGACAGCCATTGAGAAACGAAAATATTGATCTGGGTTGCCGCCGCCGCCAAGGCGCCGGGTATGGCCAGAAGCAGCAGATTACGGATTTCCGGCGACAGGGTGGGCATGACGAAGCCAATCTTCGCCCCCGTCTTGCGAACCCCCCAAACAAGCAACGCTACCTGCGCCAAACCGGCCAGAAGCACCGCCACCGATGCCGCATAGGCCGCCGCCGCAGGGTCTTTTTGCGGCCAGACAAAAAACAGCACGAACAGATTAAGCACGGTCGGGGCCAGTGCCGACAACACATAACGATCCCGCGCATTCAGCACACCGGACAGAAGCGCCACAATACTCATGCACGGCAGATAGGGCATGGTAATCTGCGTCAAACGCACCGCCAGCTGCATTTTTTCGGGGTCTTCGCGATAGCCTGAGGAAAACACATCCATGATCTGCGGCATGAATATCTGCATCACCACCGTCAGGATGATGGTCGCCAGCGCCAGTGTCGCCATGGCACTGCGCGCCAGCTTATCGGCGGCTTCAGGACCATCACGTTCCAGCACACTCGAATAGGCGGGCACAAAGGCGGCGGTAAAAGCGCCTTCGGCGAAGATACGGCGAAACAGATTGGGGAATGCCTGTGCCGTGGCATAGGCGTCGGCCATGATATTGCCTGACGCCCCAAGCGCAGCGGTGACCACCAGATTCTGCACGAACCCCAGACAGCGGCTGATCAGGGTTACGCCACTGAAGATCATCGATGAACGGACAAGGCCGCTGGATTTCGACACGCCGGAACTCCGCTGAGAACAATCCTGTTGGCCTTTAGTCCCCGCTGGCCGTATTAGCAAGCATCACGGACTATCGCGCCAGTGAGGCCCGCGCTTGCGCCCGCCCCTTTTTGCCCGTGATGACCGGCTGATCAAGCACCTCAATCAGCGCCTTATGCAGTTTATCCATTTGCGCGCGCGTCAGTTGCGCCTTCGAGAAATGATCAACGACATAAAAGGCATCGACCGCGCGCTCACCGTAACAGTCAATGTGCGCCGAAGATATATCGACCTTGTGCCGGTTCAGCACCTGCGCCAGATCGGCCAGAAGCCCCGGACGGTCACGACCAGACACCTCGATGATTGTCGCCTGTTTGCTTGACTCATTATCAAACACCACCGTCGGCGCGATGCTGAAGACAGCGGCCTTGGTGCTTAAGGTCGATTTATGCACCACCGGCGCGGCGACATCGCCCAAAGCCGCCTTTTCCAGCAAATTTTCCACCTGACGCAAGGTGGCCGGATCATCATAGCCTAAGGGCTTGCCTTCGGTATTTTGTACATAGAAGACGTCAAGCGCCTGACCGTCAGTTGAAGTAAAGACCTGCGCGCCGACGACATTCGCCCCGATATTGGTGAAACAGCGTGCCAGATCAGCAAACAAACCCGCGCGGTCAGCGACACAGATACAAAAGGCGGCGGCATTGCGCTGGGTATCAATGCGCCCGCGCGCCGAAGGATCGGACTGGAAGGTGCTCCAGGCCTGCTGCGCATGTTGTTTGATTTCCTCAGGGCTAAAGGCAAACAGATAGGAATCTTCCATGGTCTCAAGCCAGGCCCGCATATCCGGACTGTTTTCACCCAGCGCCGTGCGCATATCCCGTGCGCGATTGCGCTTATGCTCGCGCACCTGCGTCAGGGCATCCGAGCCTGAGCCACGCCCGCCCCGGAAAGCCGCTTCGGTCGCCGCCAGAAGCTCACGCATCAGCTGCCCCTTCCAGCCGTTCCAGATACCCGGCCCGACGGCGCGAATATCGGCCACAGTCAGCACCAGCAGAAGCCTGAGACGTTCGGGGGTTTCGACAATGCGCGCAAAGGCGGCAATCGTATCCGGATCAGATACGTCGCGTTTCTGGGCATAGTCGGACAACACCAGATGATGCCGCACCAGCCAGGCCACCTGATCAATCTGCCAGTCCTTAAGCCCCAGCCGTGCGCAGGCCCGCCGCGCGGCAATTTCCCCGCCGATTTCCTGGCCTTCGGGCGCGCCCTTACCCGTATCATGTAACAACATGGCCAGATAAAGCGTTTCCTTATCCGCCAGTTGCGGCATCAGCGATGAGGCCAGCGGATGATCTTCCTTATAACGCCCCGTCTCGATGTCACGGATAATGCCTATGGCCCTGAGCGTGTGCTCATCGACCGTATAGGTGTGATACATGTTGAACTGGGTCTGGGCGACGATATGGCCATATTCAGGAATATAACGCCCCAGCAGACCCGTCTCGGTCATCAGCGACAAGGTGCGATAGGGGTTCTTGCCACGCACCAATATATCGAGAAACACCTCCGCCGCCTCAGGATCACGCCGCAGGTCGGGCGTAATCAGCTTGAGGTTACGTGTAATGGCCGTAAAGGCATCCGGATGCAGATCAAGCTCAAGCCGGTCAGCCATACGAAACAGCTTGAGCATGGCAATGGGTGCCTTGGTAAACACTTCGGCATTTTGCACGCTCAACCGCCCGGCATTCATCACAAAGCCCGGATGCTCAGGCTTGTTGAAAACCAGCATGCTGGACTGAACCATCTGCGTCAGACGCGTCAGAGGCTTGGCCTTCTGGCTCTCAAGCGTGGCACAGAAAATACGCGTTAATGCGCCGACTTCCTTGGCCACAATGAAATAGCGGTGCATGAAGCGTTCGACCGCCGGTTCACCGTTGCGACTGACATAGCCCATGCGCTGGGCGATTTCCGGTTGCAGATCAAAGCTTAAGCGCTCTTCGCCCCGACCGGCGGTCATGTGCAGCAAAAACCGCACCTTCCACAGAAAATCAAAGGCCTGCGTAAAGGTCTGACGTTCACGGTCGGTCAGCACACCTTCCAGTGTGCCCCATTCATCCGACACCGCCGGACGCGGACGCGGTTCGCGCAACAGGGGCGCAGGCATGGCACGCGCCATATATTTGGCCATCCAGAACAGTGACTGAAGGTCACGCAAGCCGCCCTTGCCCTCCTTGATGTTCGGCTCAACCACATAGCGCGAGGTGCCTGAGCGCGCATGACGACCGTCGCGCTCATCAAGCTTGGCAGTTACAAATTCATAGGTTCCCTGACGAATAACCTCCGAATTCAGTCGGCTGGTCAGGTTTTGCGCCAGTTCCTTATCCCCTGCCAGATAGCGATATTCCAGAAGGGCCGTCATGACCGTATGATCGGTGCGGGCGATCTTGACAGTCTCCTCAACCGTGCGCGACGCATGGCCAACCTTAAGGCCCAGATCCCACAGGCTGTAGAGAATGAATTCGATCACACTTTCGGAGTGCGACGTTTCCTTCCACGCCCGTACGAACAACAGATCAAGATCGGAATAGGGGGCCAGTTCCCCCCGCCCGTACCCCCCGACCGCCAGAAGCGACAAACGCTCCCCCTCGGTCGGATTACGCGCCCGATAGACATGGGTCAGGGTAAAATCCCACAGAGCCCCGACAATCTCATCGGCCAGCGCCGACAGGGCAATCGCACTGCTCAGGCCGCCCTTCTGATCGTCTATACGCGATAATATGTGCGTCTTGCCCTGATCCCACTCAGCCTTGAGAATACTGACCGCCTTACGCCGCAAATCAGACACATCACCGCTTGAGTCCTCATAGGCAGCTGTCAGTTGTTCACGCAGGGCCTTGCCATCGACGGGATAAGCCGGTTTCGGATTAGATGTCATCGATGGAGAGGGGACTTCGACCATTACTCTACTAAACCCCGCAGGCGGTATATCAGCTCTAATGCCTCTTTCGGACTGAGATTGTCAGGATCAAGGGCTTTCAGTTCCTTTTCAACGACACTATCCGTTTTAACAGGAACAGCCGCCACCTGCGCCTCAACGGTCGCAAACAACGGCAGGTCATCAAGTTTAAGCTGAGAAGACCGGTCTGTCTCAAGGCGTTCCAGTATGTCCTTCGCCCGTGCCACCACGACCGCAGGCATACCCGCCAGACGCGCCACCTGCACACCATAGGAACGATCCGCCGCCCCGCGCCGCGCTTCATGCAGGAAGATCAGATCACCGTTCCATTCGCGTGCGGTCATGGAAATATTATGGGTATGGGCCAAGAGGGTCTCAAGCTGCGCCAGCTCGTGATAATGGGTGGCGAACAGGCTGCGCGCCTTAATGCGTTCATGCAGATTTTCCGCACAGGCCCAGGCAATCGCCAGACCGTCAAAGGTCGCCGTGCCACGCCCGATTTCATCGAGAATAACAAACGAGCGCTCGGTCGCCTGAGACAGAATGGCGGCGGTTTCGACCATCTCCATCATAAAGGTTGAACGCCCCTGCGCCAGATCATCCCCTGCGCCCACACGGCTGAACAGACGATCCACCACCCCCAGTTTCAGCGACTGCGCCGGTACATAAAGGCCTGCCTGCGCCATAATCACCAGAAGCGCGTTCTGCCGCAGGAAGGTCGATTTACCGGCCATGTTCGGCCCGGTCACCAACGTCAGACGCGGCCCGCCCTTACCTGAGGCGTCCAGAACACAGTCATTGGGCGTAAACGGTTTCCCCTCGGCCCGCAGGGCATTGACCACCACCGGATGGCGCGCGCCGCAGGCTTCGAACAGCAAACTATGGTCGATGGCCGGACGCGCAGCTTCAAAATCTTCGGCCCATTCGGCATTCGCGGCGGCCACATCCAGCGCGCAAAAGGCGTCAAATGCCGCCTGTAACGGATGGGCCAGTTGCCGCACCTCTTCGCGCAAATCTTCAAATATGGCCAGTTCCAGCGTCAGGGCATCCGAGGCCGCCCGCTGTATCCGCGCATCGAGATCAATCAGTTCGGTCGTCGCATAACGCACCTGATTGGCAAGGGTCTGGCGGTGAATGAACTGATGGGCGTTAGGCAAGGCCGGAATGGCCTCAGCCTGCTTGGCGGTAAATTCGATGAAATAACCCAGTACCGCATTATATTTGATCTTGAGCGCAATACCGGTCTCATTTTGCAGCCGCGCCTCAAGGCGTAAAATGACCTGTCGTGAATCATTCCTCAGATTGATGGCTTCATTTAGGTTCGAGTTATAATCCGGCCGGATAAAACCGCCATCACGCGGCAATAGCGGCGGTTCATCGACCAGCGCCCGCTCAAGACGGTACAGCAGATCCGCCACCGCCGGTACAGGCGTCAGGGCCGCAATATCGGCAGCAATATCTTCGGGGAAACGGGGATTGAGCGGATCCTCATGACCTTCGGCGTGCAGCAGATGCAC
>JBCEBX010000067.1:9455-23112 GCA_039206455.1 Asticcacaulis sp. | reverse complement strand
AACACTCCGGTTTTTGGTACCGTCATTCTAGGTTCGAGTCCTAGTTCCCCAGCCACTTTCTTTTCCTGCATTATCAGTGAATTCAAAGAAATCCCGCATGTTAGTCGCGCGGGTAAAGGTCTCTTGCCGCACGATCCCCATAATGTCCGAGATGTGCTGGCGACCCACATCTTGAAACAGACTGGTCTTACTGTTGTCGGTTGCTCTCAAACCAGCATGGACTGTTGAGCAAAAATACCCGCCATTGCGCCTTGCCATATGGCTGTGGTGACTGAGGGGATGCCGGGGTTGGCCAGGTCACCGGCGGCGTAGATGCCGGGTATGCTGGTTTCGCGCCGCTCGTCGGTCTTGAGTACAATGCCGGTTGGCGTATTGACCGTGGCGAGGCCCAGCGACTCATGCAGGTTCGCGGAGGGCTGGGTACGTGGATGAGCGAATAAGATATCGACGGCGGTATCAGGGCCGCTGTCGATCTTGATCGTGGCACCATGGCTCCCGTGGCGGGCGATCCCGATAATCCGGCCATCAACGAGAGGTACCTGGCGGGCCGCCAGATTGGCTCGTATATCGGGTGCAATCTCGTGACCATCTGCGAAGACCGTCAGATTGTCGGTCCAGTCGTGGAACAGTCTGACCTGATTTATCGACTGCGGACCTGACCAGACAAGGCCCCAATGCTGATCAGCGACTTCGAAGCCGTCGCAATAGGGGCATGGGATGATAGAGGTGCCCCAGCCTTCGGCAAAACCCGGAACAGCCGGCATCTGATCGACAACGCCATAACTTAGAATCACGCGACGCGCGCTGACGCTTTTGCCCTCGTCTAGGAGGACGGAGAAATCGTCGATGGTGCCGGAGATGCTGTCGGCGCGAGCATTGATAATCCTGATCGCAGGATAACGCACCAGTTGCTGCTGCGCCTCGGCCCAGATCTCCGACGGGGCTTTATGATCGTGGCCGAGCACGCCGTGCGAGCGGCCCGCAAAGCGGTTGCGCCGCAAGCCGGTATCGAGGACGGTGATCTTACGGCGGGCACGGCCGAGTTGCAGTGCGGCGGCAAGACCGGCAAAGCTGCCGCCGATGATGATGACGTCATCCATGATGATAGGCTCCGTGCTGGGGATGGAGGGGGGATAGGATTATGATGGTACATGGTGCTCAACACCGCTTTACAGGCCTTCGGCCCGATAGAGCGCCGCCGCCTTTAGTGATCGGTCGGCCTCGGCATCGGTGAGGGCGCGGCGGGCGGTCTCAAGCTGAATTGATGACGCCTGCCACGCGATCTTAGGCGTCAGGCCCGCCCTGTATTGACGCTCGACTTCGCCGTGGCGGCGCGCTGCGGCGTCCAGATCCGCAGAGGCCAACCCGACTCTGGTCTCTGCCTGTTCGGCCGCGACCCATTTCATGCGCACATCGGCCAGTGCAGCGATGGCCGTCAGGCGATAACCCTCATAGGCCTGAACCTCTCTGGCGGATGCGGCATTAATCTGGCCTTTGATGCGGCCAAAATTGAGCAGGGGCCAGTAGACAGCAGCGGCGGTGTTCCATACGTCAACCGAAGGCCCGACGCTGGTATCCTGACTGCCGAAAAACGCGCCTATCGAAAGATTGGGAAACAGGGCAGCCTGAGCAGACCGGGTCGATGCCCGTGCCGCCGTCAGGTTGGATTCCGCCACGCGCATGTCCGGTCGGTCGCGCAGAAGGGCCATAGGCGTGTTGATGGCCTCAGTGTGGCGCAGTGTCGGGACCTTGCCGGGGGTAGCCAGTGTGTCCCGTAAGGTCATCTTATCATCGCCAGTTAAGACACTGAGCACATTGATATATTGCTCGCAGGCGTCGGTGTATCGGCTGACGCCGATATCCGCCGCTCTGGCCTCAGTGTCTGCCGCGTGCCACTGACCTTCGGTAATCAGGCCTTTCTGCCACTGGTCACGCAGGCTGGCGGAAATGTCGTGGGCTGAGGCTGCGGTGATCTTAAGGCTTTCGAGGTTTTGCTGACTCTGACGCAGGCCAATATAGGCGGCAATGATTTCCAGCCGGACCGCGCCCTTAACATCATCCAGTGACGCCTCGGCAGCGGCGGCACCGGCTTTGGCCGCTTTTGACTGGGCTTTCAGGCCGCCAAACAGATCAAGGTCATAGCTGGCGTTCAGTTCGCCCTGCGCGATATTGATCGTCCGGTTGCCATAGGTCAGACCGACATCGCCACGTTGAACCACACCTGCGGCGGCAATGTCCGGGAACAGCAATGACCTGACGGTGGCGTGCGCGGCGCGGGCCTCCTGCAATCGGGCGGTGGCCATCCGGATGTCATGACTGTTCTGATCCGCTGTCGCCAGCAAGTTCAGGAGTGTGTCATCGCTGCCTTGCGTCCACCAGACCTTATTCATGTAGGCGGGGGCCTCCGTCACAGGCGCAGATACTGGCCAAGTGGTCGGCACCGGCGCTTTAGGCAGGTTGGCGGTGGGGGTCGAACAGGCGCTCAAAAGGCCCACCACAGGTAAAAGCAAAAGGTAATTACGCATGTGACGTCTCGCTTTGCGGTTTGCGGACATTAAACCAGAACGAATAGAGGGCAGGCAGGAAGACCAGCGTCAGAATGGTGCCCACACCGACACCGCCGATCAGGACGAAGGCCAGAGCCCCCCAGAAGACCGAGAATGTGAGAGGAATGAAGGCCAGCATGGCCGCCGCTGCCGTAAGGATGACCGGACGGGCACGCCTGACCGTGGCTTCGACAATGGCGTCATAATCGGTAGCGCCGTCCCTTATATTGTCGCTAATCTGCTGCACCAGAATAAGCGTGTTGCGCATCAATATGCCCGACAGGCCGACCAGTGCCAGGATGGCGTTAAATCCAAACGGCTGATTGAACAAAAGCATGGCAGGCACGGCACCGACCAGACCCAGTGGTGCGGTCGCAAAGACCATCCACATGGTCGAGAAGCTGCGCACCTGTATCATCAGCACAACCAGCGTCAAAAGGATCATCACCGGCACAACCGCAACAAGGGCGACATTGGCCTTGGCGCTTTCTTCGACGGCACCGCCAGTCTCAATCCGGTAGCCCACAGGCAGGGCGGCCTTGATGGCCTCAAGTCTGGGCAGCAGTTCGGCCGTCACATCCGGCGGCTGAAGGCCGTCGCGGACATCCCCCTGAACGCTGACATAGAGGTCGCGGTCATAGCGCTTGATCTGCTGGCTTTCCGTATCTGGCACCTGATGGACGACGGCGCTTAGAGGGATGGCCTGCCCCAGGGTGTTGGTGACGGTCATTCCGGCGAGGTCGGACGGCGAGCGGCGCTCATCAGCGGGGGTTTTCAGCACGACATCAAGCGTGCGGGTACCCTCACGCATCTGGGTGGCCGGTGTACCGGAGACAAGGCCTCTGAGTTGCAGGTCCACGGCCTGACGGGTCAGATTAAGCTGAGCCAGACGCGCGTCGTCGATGACGTAACGCATGATCGGCGTTCTCTCGCCCCAATCCAGATGAGGATATATGACATTCGTATCCTTTTGCATGACGGATTTCACGTCCTCGGCAATCTTCATGATACCGGCTTCATCAGGGCCAATGACCCGAAACAGCACAGGGTAGGGCACAGGCGGGCCAAACAGGAACTGGGTGACCCGCACGCGCGCCTGAGGGTAGCGTCCTTCATTCGCCCAGGCCTGGATGCGGGCTTTGAGTTTGCCGCGGGCTTCGACATCCCTGGTCTGAATGACCACCTGCGCATAGGCCGGGTTAGGCAGTTCGGGGTTGAGCGAGAAGAAGAAGCGGGGAGCGCCTTGCCCGAGATAGGCCGAAACGTCGGTGGCCTCAGCTTGTTTCATCACGTCCGCTTCTATGCGTGCCGTGACGGCTTTGGTGGCCTCAAAGGCTGTGCCCACAGGCATTTTGACCTCGACAGTAAGCTCCGTGCGGTCAGAGTTCGGGAAGAACTGCTTTTTGACCACGATCATGCCTGCCCCTGAGAGCAGAAACAGACCGACCGTAATCGCGATCGTCAGTATGCGGTGATCGACGGTTAGTCTGACCAGCTTGCGAAATGCCGTATAGTTTTTGCTGTCATACATCGAATGATGACCGGGCTTGGGCTTGATGTTCGGCAGCATTACGACACCCAGATACGGGGTGAAGGTAACCGCAACGACCCATGAGGCGATCAACGCAAAGCCCACTACCCAAAAGATATTGCCCGCATATTCGCCAGCCGATGACTGGGCAAAGCCAACCGGAATAAAACCGAGTATAGTGACCAGAGTCCCCGACAGCATGGGCGCTGCGGTCGTCGTCCAGGCATAGGTGGCGGCCTTGACGCGGTCGTAGCCTTCTTCAAGTTTTACGACCATCATTTCGATGGCAATGATGGCGTCATCGACCAGCAGCCCCAGAGAGATGATCAGGGCGCCCAGCGTAATCCGGTCAAAGTCCCGGCCGGTGAGCAGCATGATGACGAAGACGATGGCGAGTGTCAGCGGAACCGCCGCAGCCACGACAAGGCCAACCCGAAAACCCAGTGCCACAAGTGACACCAGCATCACGACCCCGAGGG
The DNA here is from genome assembly GCA_039206455.1 of Asticcacaulis sp. GTDB lineage: Bacteria > Pseudomonadota > Alphaproteobacteria > Caulobacterales > Caulobacteraceae > Asticcacaulis. The sequence goes on along the minus strand of JBCEBX010000067.1, from coordinate 18,556 downwards.
CGACCATGAATTTCATCATAAACTCATCGACAGAGTGGCTGATGACCTTGGCCTGATCCGAAATCTTGGTGAGGTTTACGCCCAAAGGAAGCTGAGCGCGCATACCGGCTTCTTCCTTTTCAAGCGCCTTGCCGAGCGTCAGACCGTTATAACGTGGGGCCATAACCAGCCCGAGGACGACCGCTGGCCGACCGGCGTGATTGATTTCATAGGTCGCCGGATCTTCGTAACCTCTGCGAACCTCGGCAAAATCACCAAGCCGCAGCAATTGGCCGCGCACGCTGAGGGTGACGTTTCTGATGTCCTCAAGCGATGTCAGACCCGTATCAAGCCGGATCTGTATTCTTGGCCCTGTGATCCCCACTGAACCGGACGGGGTGACGTCATTGCGTCCACCAAGCGCGGCCATAATGTCCTGAGCATTGACGCCCAGAGTTGCCAGATTGGCCTGAGGGATTTCGACAAATATGGCTTGCGGGCGTTCGCCCAGAATCCTGACCTTTTGCACACCCGGAACCTGAAGCATTTGCTGGCGCAAGGTCTCGGCCTGTTTGACAAGTTCGCGGTTCGTCAGGCCTTTGGACTGGATGGCATAGAGCGAGAAATAAACGTCGCTGAACTCATCATCAAAGAAAGGGCCATAAACGCCTTGAGGCAGATTGCGCGCTTCGTCGGATAGTTTTTTACGCACCTGATAGAACTGATCGGGTACGGCCGACGGCGGTGTCGAGTCCTTTAAGATGACCTTGGCCTGTAAGACACCGGGCTGAGCCGTGGTTTCGACGCGGTCGTAATATTGTAATTCCTGAAGACGCTTTTCCAGAACGTCGCCAACATTTTCATCCATCTCTTTAGCTGTTGCGCCCGGCCAGACGGCGGTAACGGTCATAACCTTTACGGTAAAGCGCGGATCTTCGGCCCGGCCCAGCTTTATGAATGCGAAGGTGCCCGCCGCCAGCACAGCGAGGATAAGAAACAGGGTGACGGCGCGTTCACGCACCGCAAGCGCAGAAAGATTCGGGAAGCTCACAGTTTGCCTCCCCGAATGGCCAGCACGGCCTGACCTTCGCTGAGTAATTGCGCACCGGCGGCAACCACGACATCCCCCTGAGTGAGGCCGGAGGCGATAGAGGCGGTTTCCTCGTTTAATCGCGCGACCTTTACGGGTCTGGCGCGCACCTTGCCCCTGGCGTCGATGACCCAGACTCTGGGGCCTTGTCCCTTGTCCACCAGCGCCGACAAAGGTACATCAATGGCGGGGGAAGTGGCCTTTATCCCCGTCGGGGTGACGCGAACCGTTGACCCCAGCGGCGCATCGGTGAAGGTGGCGTCGAGAACATACCGGGCCTCAAACAGTCGCGTGTACGGATCGGCGGCCATTGAGACTTGACGCAGACGAGCGGTGTAGATCGCGTTGTTTGCGCCGAATACGGTCACTTGCGCCACTTCGCCGAGAGTGTGGTCAGCCTCGGGCAGACCCACGACGGCTTCTGGTGCGCCGTTCTGGGCAATCTTGATCACGGGTTGTCCGGCGGCGGTAACCATGCCGGCTTCTCCCGGCAACTCTACGACCACACCGGCGACATCGGCCCTTAGTTCTGTGTAGGCCCGTTGATTTCTAACCGTAGCCAGCTGCGCTTCGGCAGCCTTTAAGTTGGCATCTGCTGAGTCCCTGGCGGCGCGCGCCTGCTCGACTGTATCGACGGAGACTGAGCCGCTGGTGGTCAGGCTGTTGATGCGCTCATAATTGGCATTGGCCCTGACCGCGACGCTGCGGGCGGCGGCGACCGATGCCGTAGCGGCATCTACGCCATCGCTGTAATCGGTCGGGTCAAGCCGCATCAGCAGCTGGCCCGCAGATACCCGCTCCCCCAGATTGACCCGACGCTCTACGATCTTGCCGCCGACCCTGAATGCCAGAGTCTGCTCGACCCGTGACCTGATGGTCCCCGCATAGGCTGTGCCGGTTTCATTGGACGTGCCGACACTGTAGGTCAGGACGCGGACAGGCGCTTTGGTTTCAGATTCGGGCGGCGCATGGCACGCGCTGAGGGCGGCCGTCATCGCCACCATCGAAGCGAGGGCGGGGCCTTTATTGAGGGTGGAGAGAAGGGACATGTTGACTTTGATCCAGCGATTAGTGTATTTGGTACTCATGAGTATCGTAAAGCGCCATAATATGGATACTGTCAAGTATCATTATTGTCATGACTGAAAAAAACACTGGTCGTCGCGGTCGGCCTGTCGATCCGGCCCTGCATCCCAAAATCGTCGAAGTCGCTTGTGAGTTGTTTAATGAGCTCGGCTTTCAGGCGACGACGATGGATAAGGTTGCGCGTGAAGCTAAGATTTCAAAGCTGAGCATCTACAAACACTTCGAGAACAAAGAAGCCTTGTTCAGCGCCGCCATTGCAGCGCGCTGTCAGGATCTGGCGCCCAGTTCTTTGTTCGAAGGTGTAAAGGGCACGGCGGAAGCGCAATTGCTGGCCGTTGGCAACAGTCTGCTTAGCCTTTTGCTGAGTGACGACGTGAGAAATATGGAAACCATGATCATGTCTGACACTTCTAATCAGGTGGCCTTGAGTGAACTGTTCTATGAGGCCGGGCCGCAGAGATTCATTAGTCAGATCGAAAATTTGCTACGCAATCTGCATGAGAAGCAGGCCTTATCGGTTCCCGATCCGAAACAGTCGGCGCGCCTTTTTGCGGCACTGTTCAAAGGCTCTGACCTGCTTTACATAGCCCGTTTCGATCCTGAGGTAGCGCAGCGCGATGAGGTGATATCGTCATATTGTCGGAGTGCGGTGGCCTTGTTTCTTGAGGCCCATCGACTGTCATAGCGGCATTTGTACTATATTTCTTGATTAATTAAATTTGATGTATTTAATGCCCTTAAGGCTTGCGGGCACTGATAAAAATCGCAGCCATAAAACAGGGACAGGGAATATGAACAGACGGCAGTTATTACTGGCTGGCGGTGCCGCCTTGGCGTTTTCCGCCGGCGTGGCCGGGGCAAGCTGGGCCGCCAGTGTGGATCAACCGCTTCTGGCACCGGGCTTTGACGACGGTATAGATCCGGCGATACGTTCACGCCAGCGTCTGGATAGGGACTGGCGTTTTGCGCTTGGACATGCAACCGATGCTGACAAGGATTTCGGGCATGGTCTGCGCCCGTTCTTTTTTGCCAAGGCCGGATATGGTGACGGCCCCGCCAGTAGCGAATTCAGCGATGCCGCCTGGCGTCAGGTTAATGTACCGCATGACTGGGCGGTCGAACTGCCCTTCGATGCGCGCGCGAATACGAACCATGGTTCCAAGGCAATCGGGCGCAAGTTCCCGGAAAACAGTGTGGGCTGGTATCGCAAGACTTTTGCGTTGACCGCCAGTGACAAGGGTCGGCGAATTTCCCTCGAATTCGATGGTGTGTACCGTAACAGCGTCGTCTGGGTAAACGGTCATTATATGGGCACCGAACCCAGCGGTTATTCGGGTTTTCACTATGACATCACCGATTATGTCAATTTCGATGGTCAAAACCTGATCGCGGTGCGGGTTGATGCCACGGTTGAAGAAGGGTGGTTCTACGAGGGGGCCGGTATATATCGCCATGTCTGGCTGACTAAAACCGCACCGTTGCATGTGGCTCAGTGGGGGACCTTCGTCAAATCAACCGTGACGGCGACGCACGCCGATCTGGATATTGACGTGACGGTTGATAATTCTGCTGAGACAAGTGAAACTTTCGTTCTGCGTCATGAAGCCTATGGTCCTGACGGACGAAAGGTGGCTGAGGGTGAAGCGCATGGCCTGACGGTTGAGGCCCATAGCTCTGGTCAGTTTACCGCAAAACTTGCCATTACCGATGCGGCCTTATGGTCGCTTGAGGCACCCAATCTCTATCACCTGCGCACGACCCTGATCAAAGGCGGTGCCGTCGTTGACGCCTATAATACGCGCTTTGGTATCCGCACGATTGTCTTTGATCCCGACAAGGGCTTTTTCCTGAACGGTAAGAACCTGAAACTTCAGGGGACAAATAACCATCAGGATCATGCCGGTGTGGGTGTGGCCTTGCCCGACGGTCTGCAAATCTGGCGGCTGAAACAGCTCAAATCCTTTGGTGTCAACGCCTATCGAACCGCGCACCATCCGCCAACGCCTGAGTTGCTTGCGGCGGCGGATCAACTGGGCATGCTAGTGGTCAACGAGCATCGCATGATGGGAACAAGCCCGGAAATAAAGGGGCAGCTTGAACGCCTTGTTCGCCGGGATCGCAATCACCCCAGCGTTATTATCTGGTCAGTCGGCAACGAAGAATGGGCGCTTGAGAACAATCCATTGGGCACACATCTGGCGGTCGAAATGCAGGCCTATGTTAAACGGCTTGATCCGACGCGACGCACAACTGTGGCGACCAGTTCTTCGGGCAGGGGTGTGTCACTGGGGGCGGACGTTATTGGTTTTAACTATGGCGCGCAACACGATGTGGACGCCTTCCACCGCGCTCATCCTGACAAACCCGCCATGATGTCGGAAGAGGGGTCGACCCTGACCACGCGCGGCATCTATTTTGATGATCGGGACAAATCACATCTCAATGCCTATGACCGGCAGGGGCGGCCCGGCAATTCCTTAAGCATCGAAGAAGGCTGGCGGCGGGTTCTGGAACGTCCATGGATGTCGGGCATGTTCATCTGGACGGGGTTCGATTATCGCGGAGAAACCACGCCATTCGGCTGGCCCGCCATTTCGTCCCAGTTCGGCATGATCGATACGACCGGCGTGCTTAAGGACACGGCCTACTACCTGAAATCTGTGTGGCGGCCTGAGCCTATGGTTCACATCCTGCCGCACTGGAACTGGGCGGGGCGAGAAGGTGAGGCGATGGATGTACGTGTCTATTCCAATGCCGAGTCAGTGGAACTGTTTCTCAATGGCCGCTCATTGGGTCGCAAGACGATGGTTGCCGCCTCACATCTCAAGTGGGAGGTACCTTATGTGCCCGGAAAGCTGATGGCGCGCGCCTATACGGGCGGCAAGGCGGTTGCACGCGCCGAGGTCGCCACGACCGGCAATGCGGCTCAGACGAAGCTAACGCCTGACAAGACCACTCTGAGGGCTGATGGCGACGATATTTCCGTAGTCTGGGTCAATGTGACGGATAAGGCCGGTCAGATTGTCCCGACGGCTTCGGATATGATCCAGTTTGACGCCACGGGGCCTATCCGCATTCTGGGGATGGGCAATGGTAATCCCGGATCACACGAAGCCGATTGTCCGGCAGAGCGTCATGCCTATCATAATGTAGGTTCATGGCGGTCACTGGCTGTGGATACGATTGAAGGGCGACCGGAATGGGTTGGCGCGTCAGTCGATACTTCAGACTGGCGCGACCCCATGAAATGGTTGCCCCCCGAACAACAACCCGCATTAACAAAAGGCGTGGTTCTGCAAGGGCGCTTTGATCGTCCGGTGTCAGGGCCGGAAGATAAGATCGCCCTGTATATTGATCTGCTTCAGCCCGATCAGAAAGTCTACGTTAATGGCGAGCGGGTAACCGCCAAATCGGAGGATGGCGCGCTGTGGATTGAACTGGAGAGGGGGCAACTAAAAGCGGTCAACACTCTGACCTATGTCCTGCCGACCCCCGAAGGCGGCATACCGGGAATGATGGATCGCTCAGTCGGCGGCACCAGATGGGGTGTCCTGCGGGTGACGCAACCCGCCGCCCCGTGGCAGAGACAGGTGTTTAATGGCTGGGCGCAGATCATTGTTCAATCGACCGGCACGTCCGGCACGGCCACGATCAAAGCCTCAGGACAAACTCTAAAGGCCAGCGTGGCGACCTTCCGGGTGGGTTAGGCAGGCCTTACAGGTGGCGGCTTGTGCGAAGATGTGTCTAGTACGGTTTCTGGCCATACACATTGCCGGGGCGTCGATAGCGACAAACGAGCACGTCCTGAGTTTTGCCGGTGGCCTTGGCGCAGCCGAGCTCAGTCGTGGTTGACCAGATCATCTGGGTATAGTGGCCGACATTGGCCCATTTGCCATCGGTGCTTATGTCCGGAAAGGTGGCGTACCTGAATTTGGCTTTTTCGTCGGCCCAAAGTTGCGCCATCTGAGTATAGCTATAGGCTCCGGCCGTACCCATCCAGAGGTTTTCGCCATCAGCGCTGGTTGAATGCTGGAACAGGCCGTGGCTTGCCAGATGATTGGCCCAGACCTGAGCATCCTGAGCAAGTTGCGCATTCCATTTGAGAGGGGGCGCACCGACCAACTGTCGTTCAGTATTGTGCACTGAAAGCATCTGATCGGTAAGGTCTGTGGCGCTGGCGGGGAAGGCGCAAGCCAGCAGGGCAATGATGAGGGGGAATTTCACTATGATCTCCGAAGATGTAACCGGATGACCTTATCGGAGATCATAGACTGGGCCATCCCCCGAACAGGGGGAGTGCCTCAGCCCCACCCATTACCTTCTGGAGCCGTGTTGTGGGGGCGTAAGGCCTTGGTGAGAAAGACAATATCCAGCCAGCGGTCGTGCTTATAGCCAGCGGCGGGCAGGGTGCCGGTCTCAGTGAAGCCCAGAGACTTATGCAGGTTCAAGGAGGCGACATTATCGCGGTCGCCAATAACCGCATAAAGATTGTAAAAGCCCTGATCCGTGCAGGCGGTAATCAGGGCCTCAAGCAGGGCGCGGCCTGCGCCCTTACCCTTGTGATCGGGGTGGACATAGAGGGCGTTTTCGACCCCGTAGCGAAAGGCCGGACGCAGGCGGAACGGGCCGGCATAGGTGAAGCCAATCACCCGTTTATCTTCGACGGCCACCAGATAGGGCAGGTTTTTTGCCCGCAATTCATACCATTGCGACATCATCATCTGAGGCGTCGGTGGCACGGTTTCATAGGTGGCGGTGGTGTTTAGCACCGCGTCGCCATAGATATCAGAAACGGACTGAAAGTCTGTGACCTGAACTTTGCGAATAGTTAGAGTCATGATGGGTTTTCCCAGCCCTTTTCGAGCGCCCATATGGCGAAGGCATAATCAAACGCCACTTCTTTGAGGTAATCGAAGCGCCCCGAGGCCCCGCCGTGACCGGCTTCCATGTTAATCTTCAGCAATTGCGGTGCGCCTGAGGTCGAGTAGTCGCGCAGTTTGGCAATCCACTTCATCGGCTCCCAATAGGTGACGCGAGGGTCACTTAAGCCGCCTGTGGCCAGAATCGGCGGATAGGCCTTAGCCGTGATATTGTCATAAGGGCTATAGGAGGCGATATAATCATAGGCGGCCTTGTCTTCGAGCGGGTTACCCCATTCCGGCCATTCCGGCGGTGTCAGGGGCAAGGTGGTGTCGCTCATGGTGTTCAGGACATCGACAAATGGCACCGCGCCGATCAGGCCACCCCACAGGTCGGGACGCATATTGGCCACGGCGCCGATCAGCATGCCGCCCGCCGAACCGCCATAGCCGACAATGCGGCCTTTTGAGCCGTAGCCATTGGCAGTCAGATGCTCTGCGCAGGCAATAAAGTCGGTAAAGGTATTGGTTTTGTTGAATTTCCGACCGTCAAGGAACCAGCCATAGCCTTTTTCGGCCCCGCCGCGAATATGGGCAATGGCGTAGATCCAGCCGCGATTGACAAGGCTTAGGGAGCGCACCGAGAAGGTCGGGTCTATGGTGATGCCATAAGAGCCATAGCCATAAAGCAGCAGCGGCGCGGAACCATCAAGCGGCGTGTCACGCTTCATCAGTACCGTGATCGGCACGTCTTCGCCGTCTGAGGCTTTGGCATAGAGACGTTTGGCGACATAGGCAGACGCGTCATGACCCGACGGGATGACCTGCGTTTTGCGTAACACTTTTTCGCGGGTTTCGACATCGTAATCGAAGGTCTGAGACGGGGTGGTGGGTGAGGTATAGACATAGCGGATGACGGTGGTGTCAAACTCAAGCGAGCCGCCTTCGCCGAGGGCATAGGCTTCTTCGCTGACCTCTATGTTGTGTTCGCTGAGGTCGGATTTGCGCACCACGACCAGACGCGAATTGGCGTTTTCACGCTCAGAACGCACCAGATGATTCTTATACAGGCTGACGCCGGTAATATAGATGCCCGGACGATGGGGGGTAAGGGTTTGCCATGTATCGCGTGACGGAATGGCCGCGTCTGAGGTCATCAGCTTGAAATCAATCGCCTCATCGGCATTGGTCAGGATGACAAAGCGGTCGCCCCAGTGATCGAGACTGTATTGCAGGCCTTCTTCGCGCGGTTGTACGACAAAGGCAGCGGATGTCAGGGCGTCAGAGGGGATAAGGCGCACTTCGGAGGTTTCATGGTTGCCGCTGGAGACCACAATATAGGCGTCAGACGAAGTGAGGCCGACCGATGCGAAGAAGCCGGGATCTTTTTCCTCAAAGACGAGTATGTCTTCGGAACCGGTGACGGCGCGGCGGAAAATCTTAGACGGGCGGCCATTGTCATCGCGATAGACCCAGAAAATCCATTGCGAGTCAGGTGAAAAGACAAATGAGCCTGCCGTGCTTTCGACCGGTGTGCCGATCAGTTGTCCGGTAGAGATGTCTTTGATGAAGATGCGGTAAACTTCTGAGCCTTGTGTGTCTTCAGCCCAGGCATAGAGTTTGTGGTCGGGGCTGTGGCTTGAAGCGCCGGTCTGGTAATAGTCATGCGCCTTTGCGGCGGCGTCTTCGTCGAGCAAAATTTGCTCGTCAGCAGGCACGGAGGTGAACGGCACGGTTTCGCGGCTGATATGCTCTTTTGTACGCGGTTTGCGGGCGTGGATCGGGTGCTGGGCCCCTATGGCATAACGGCTGTAATATTCCAACGGCCCGTCAGGGGCAGGAACGGAGGAGTCATCTTCCTTTACGCGCGCTTTTATTTCCTCGAAGATGGTTTTTTGCAGCGCTTCGGTCGGTTCAAGCAGGGCCTTGGTATAGCTGTTTTCCAGCGTCAGGTGCGATTTGACATCGGCCTTGATGAGAGCGGGGTCGCGCAGCACCGCCTGCCAGTTGTCGTCCTTCATCCATTGGTAGTCGTCGGTGCGACTGACGCCCAGCTGTTCGATGGTGACGGGAATTTTGGCAGGTAT
>JBCEBX010000067.1:0-9445 GCA_039206455.1 Asticcacaulis sp. | reverse complement strand
GTTTTCGACATTAAACTTTCCGGAGATAAGATGGGCTGGGCGCGCAGGGCTGAGGTGCCAGAGGTAAGCCAGACGGCGGCAGAGAGGCCACTGAGGACAAGACGCCGACGATCGGGTTGGGCAGGCATAGGCAGGTCACCTTTGGCCGAGACTTAGACAGAGCTTTGACAGGACTGTGATACGATTTGCTTTGGGGCGTCAATCGGATGTGAACCCTGTCTGTGTTTTAGATATGGCTATTATTTGCGGTATCAAGCTAAGCTTTTGCCGTATTTAGGCAGTAGGGTGCGTTTATGGATGCCGATTTGACACTGACCCTGATCGAAGCCACTGTGCAGATCGATCAGCCCATTGCCGAAGGCCGCCGCATGGTCGGCACCGGCTTTCTGGTTTCAATCCCCAAACGCGATGGCACGCCGGAAATTGTACTGGTCACGGCGGCTCACGTGTTCGAGAAAATGCCCGGTGCCGAGGTGCGTATCGGCTGGCGCATTCAGGGTGACAATGGCGGCTGGCAATATGCACCGACCCGTATCCCTATAAGGAACACCAAGGGGCCGTTGTGGTATCAGAACCCTGAGCAGGATGTGGCCGTTATTCCTATTGAGGTGCCGCCTGAATATGAAGATGCGGCTATTCCCATGGACTGGCTGGCGGATGAAAACACATTCGGACAGTATAATATCAAGCCGGGCGATGAAATGATGACGCTTGGCTATCCGCATGGCTTATCGGCCAATAAGGTCGGTTTTCCGATATTGCGGGCGGGGCGGGTGTCGTCCTATCCGTTGGGGCCGCTGGATGTCTATCCGACCTTTCTTATCGATCTGACGGCTATTCCGGGTAATTCCGGCGGGCCGGTTTTTATGACCGATAAGCTCAGCCGGGCACCGGACACGGAAGTGCCCTCCATGACCTTTATTTCAGGCATACTGACCAAGCAGGTGGAACTGGATAATCAGCGGCTTGAGCTTGGGTTGGTGACCCACGCCGTCTTTGTGCGCCATACCATTACTTTGATGCAGAACACGCGCGCCAGAGCGCCGCTGGTCGTCAGGGCCAGTCCGGCCGCACCGGCACCGATTCGCACACCGGAAAGCACAGGGGCGATAAAAGATGTCGAGCCGGTTGGCCCGCCGCCGGCGCTGATTACCGATCCGGCACCGGTAGAGGTAGAGTAGATCAGGCAAAGCCCGTAAGGGGTGCCGCGCCCATTTGAATGGCCATGAGGCGTGATGGTGCGGCAGACAGGACGTGTGCTGTATAGACCTTTAGCAGGGCAATCTTGCTGTTCAGCCAGTCCGTGTCGCTGTCACCGTCACTTAGGCGCTGATGTGCAGCCAAAGCCCCTTTGAGAAGGAAATAGCCCCCTAGCATATCTCCGGCGAGCGTCAGATAGGCGCTGGCACCGGCGGCGACATCGGCGGGAGCCTCAGTTTTCCGCTCGATCAGCCACAGGCTGGCGGCTTCGAAACTGGCCAGGGCCGCTTTCAAAGTCGTAATAGCGGGGGCCAGATCATCGGGTATGGCCGTGTCATGCACAAAGGCCTCAATGTCGGCGGCCAGTTCAAGCGCAGAGGCGGCGTCATTACCCAGCTTGCGGCCGGTCAGATCAGCGGCCTGAATGCCGTTGGTGCCTTCGTAGATCGGGGCAATGCGCGCATCACGGTAATATTGGGCCGCACCGGTTTCTTCTATAAAGCCCATGCCGCCGTGCACCTGAAGGCCAAGTGAGGCGACTTCGACCCCAATATCTGTCGACCAGGCCTTGGCGATGGGCACAAGGAAATCCTCACGCCGTTTCAGGCGGGCTTTTTTATCCGGGTCGTCTTCAGTCTGCTGGGCGTCGATGTGGAAAGCGGTCTCAAGACACAGGGCGCGGGCGGCTTCGATTTTTGCTTTTGACAGGGCCAGCATCAGGCGCACGTCGGGGTGGTCTATGATCGGGGCCTTGCGCTCGCCCGTGAGGGGCGAGGTGCCCTGACGGCGCTCCTGAGCATAGGTCAGGGCCTGCTGAAAAGCGCGTTCGGCAATGCCTACGCCCTGCACGCCGACCATCAGACGGGCGGCGTTCATCATGGTGAACATGGCGGCCAGTCCCTGATGCGGCTGACCGATCAGTTCGGCCTGAGCGCCGTCAAAAGCCATAACGCAGGTGGGGGAGGCGTGGATGCCCAGCTTGTGCTCAAGGCCAACGCACGTGACGGTGTTTCGGGCACCGAGACTACCGTCCGCATTGACGAGATATTTCGGGCAGAGAAAGAGGGATATCCCCCGTGTCCCTTCGGGGGCGTCGGGCAGGCGGGCCAGCACCAGATGAAGGATGTTGTCCCGTGCGTCGTGGTCGCCCCAGGTGATGAATATCTTTTGTCCGCTCAGGCTATAGGTGCCGTCAGCATTGGGCGTCGCCTGAGTGGTCAGAAGTCCCAGATCAGAACCGGCCTGCGGCTCGGTCAGGTTCATGGTCGCGCTCCATTCCCCTGAACTGAGGAAGGGGAGGTAGAGCGCTTTTTGCCGGTCGTCGCCGTGGATGTGAAGGGCTTCGGCGGCCCCCTGTGAAAGGGTCGGGCACAGGCTGAAGGCCATGTTGGCCGCATTGAACAACTCGTAGCAGGCAATCTCAAGGGTCTTGGGCAGGCCCTGACCGCCCTGAGCTGTGTCAGATGACAGGCTGTTCCAGCCGCCTTCGGCGAAGGCGGCGATGGCTTCGGCGAACCCATCGGCGATGATCACCTTATTGTCTTCGAGGCGTGCGCCCTGATGGTCGCCTGACCGGTTGAGGGGGGACAATATGTCCTGAGATAAATCGGCGGCGGCATCAAGCACCGCTTCTGACAGATCGGCATCAAATTCAGCAAAAGGGCCTTGTCCATAAAGGCGTCCGATATCCGTGACCGCTTCAAGGGTGAAGCTGAGGTCTTTGAGCGGGGCGCGAAAGGTCATGGCGATTCCTGAATTATAACGGCTCTGGCTATAGTGATGGCGCAATATGGCGGCCTTGGGGACTCAAGTCTGCGTGAAGTTCCCTTACGTCACAAGGGCTTATATAAAAGAATATATATGTAACCAATTAAATTACATATCAGGATTGCAATCCTGACTAAGCGTGAGCATACTCAGGGTTAATGAGAAATCACCGAGCGAGTCCCGTTCCATGCAACCTGTGACCTATCACCGTTTCAGCCGTTATCTGCATTGGGCTATGGCGGCGCTGCTCTTTTACATGGTCTTTCTCGGCTGGTCGTTTGACAGCGACGACAGCGGGCGTTTTGCGCGTTTTCAGTTGCATAAGTCCGTAGGGATTCTGATCCTGTTTCTGACGTTTTTGCGCATCGGATTACGGGTGGCCTATAAGGCCCCGCCGGAAATTGCCGGGCCGAAATGGCAGACGGGCGCGGCGAAGGCCGTTCATATCGGGTTTTATGTGCTGATGATCGGCCTGCCCATAAGCGGGTGGGCGGCGGTGTCGGCCAGTACGCTTAAGATACCTACGGAGTTGTTTGGGGTTATTCCTTGGCCGCATTTGCCGGTCGATGTGTCCGAGGTCAGTCATGATCGTTTTGCCAATTTGCATGGTTTGCTGGCAAAGCTGTTGATATATCTGTTGATCCCTCTGCATGTCGGGGCGGCGCTTATGCACCATTTCATCCACAAGGATGAAACGATCACCCGCATGTTGCCGGGGCTGGAACCTAAGCCTTCGATTGCGGCGTCATTACTGAATTGGCGCTGGATCGTGCCTCTGGTTATTGTGGTCGGGGCGTTTGCGGCGGCCTTTGGCCTGTTGCACGGCACGCCATCGTCACCAGTTGAACCGGCGGTTTCAGAGATCGCTGACGCCTCAGGGCAGGCGTCGTCCGAAGGTGAAGCGGAGGCGGTGTCGTCGGCGTCGTCGGTTAGTGTGTCCACTGAGGCGGAGGTGGCGTCATCCACAGCGTCAGAAGTGCCTGCGCCGGTGCCTGTGTGGTCTGTGGATAAGGCCGCGTCGCACATCCGCTTTAAAACCAGTTTTCAGGGGGCGTCGGTCAATGGCGGCTTTAACGCCTATCAGGCGCGCATCGTTTTTGATCCGCAGCAACTGGACAAGTCATCGGTGAAGGTGACGATTGATCTGACGTCCGTCAGCACCAGCGATGCGGATCGCGACTCTACGCTGAAATCATCGTCTTTCTTTGATGTGGCGAACCACCCTCAGGCGGTGTTTGAAGCCAGACGTTTCACCGCTTCGGGGGGCAATAAATATATCGCCAGAGGAAAGCTGACCCTGCACGGCCAGACGCGTGATTTCGATCTGCCGTTCACGCTGGATATCAGCGATAAGACGGCGAATGTCGCGGCAACGGCTACGCTGGATCGTCTGGCCTTTGGTGTGGGTAGTGGGGAGTGGGCATCAACCAGCGCCATTCCGGCGGATGTGGCGCTCGATATCAAGCTGAAAGCTGACACTAAGTAATTTGTGAGGTAGCACAGCCTGTGCTAAGGCCGCCCCCATGAATGCGACTGTTGCCCAAGCTGTGTCCGCTCTTGAACGGGGCGAACTGATCCACCTGCCGACCGAGACGGTATACGGGCTGGGGGCGCGCGCCGATGACCCGCAAGCGGTCGCCAAAGTCTTTGAGGCCAAGGGCAGGCCGCGTTTCAATCCCCTGATCGTGCATGTCGCGGATGTGGCTCAGGCTGAAACGATTGCGGTGTTTGATGATCGCGCCCGGAGACTGGCCGAAGCCTTCTGGCCGGGGCCTTTGACGCTGGTAATGCCTGTAAAGGACACCGGTCAGGTGTGTGATCTGGCGCGGGCGGGCCTTGATAGCGTGGCGGTACGCATTCCGGCGCATCCGGTGGCGCAAGCAATTCTGCGTCAGTTTGGCAGCGGCGTGGTTGCGCCTTCGGCCAACCGTTCCGGTCGCCCCAGCCCGACACGGTTTAAGGATGCGGTTGAGGAGACGGGGGCCTTTGTGGCGGCTTCTGTTGATGGTGGTGACTGTCAGATGGGGCTGGAATCAACGGTAGTCAGCCTTATGGGCGAGGCGCGTTATCTAAGAGCAGGGCTTATCACGCGGGCAGATATCGAATCCGTCACCGGTAAGCTGGCGGATGATGCGTCCGAAGGGCATCGGTCGCCGGGGCGTCTGACGCGCCATTATGCACCCGATGCGCCGATGGTCATCAATGTAAGCGAACCGCCTGCGGATTGTGTCTATCTGGCATTTGGTCCGACGTATTTTGGTGGGGCGGTGGTGCAGCTTAGTGAGACCCGCGATCTGCGCGAAGCGGCGGCGCGTTTGTTCAGCGCTCTGCGCGAAGCCGATGCGATGAAACCGGCGCGGATCTGTGTCGCGCGGGTGCCCGAAGACGGGTTAGGCGAAGCGATCAATGACCGGCTTAAGCGGGCGGCGGGCTTTATTGGTTAGGGAATGACCTGAAATGGCGTTTTTCGACGCTTTGCCGTTGACCTTGGCCCCGATCATGCCATAAGTGCGCTTCTTTTCGGAACCCGCCCTGTACACAGGCGCGGCTTTTCTTGTCATTAACAGCGGACGGATGATCGGGTCTATGGCCTGAAGGCAGGGTTCGCAAAGGTAATATGGTCTATGCAGGTCGTTGAAAAATCAAGTGAAGGCTTAAGCCGCGTTTTCGAGGTAACCGTCGCGAAAGACGTGCTGGCTTCCAAACTGGACGCCAAGATTAAAGACATGGCGCCCAAGATGAATATCAAGGGCTTCCGTCCGGGCAAGGTGCCTGCAGGTCACGTCCGTAAGCTTTACGGCAAGGAACTGATGAGCGAAGTGTTGCAGGAGCAACTGAACGAGACGTCGCAGGCGACGCTTGATCAGCACAGCATCCGCCCCGCCGGTCAGCCTGAAATCAAGCCTGTCGGTGACATCGAAGCGGTCATCAAGGGTGATGCCGATCTGGCCTATGAACTGGCCGTCGAGCAAATGCCTTCGTTCGAGCCTGTCGATGTGGCGAGCCTTGAGCTGAAGCGTCCGGTCTATGAGCCGACCGAAGAAGAAGTGAACGAGCAGCTTGAGAACATCCTCAAGCAAACCAAGCAATATGACGTTAAGGGTGGCAAGGCCCCCAAGGCGGCTGACGGCGACAAGCTGAAGATCGACTTCCTCGGTAAAATCGATGGCGTAGCCTTTGACGGCGGCGCGGCGGAAGGTGCGGAACTGGTTATCGGTTCCAAGCAGTTCATTCCGGGCTTTGAAGAGCAACTGATCGGCGCCAAAAAGGGCGAAGAGCGCACCATCGAAGTGAACTTCCCTGAAGATTACGGTGCCGCCAATCTGGCTGGTAAGGCCGCAACCTTTGACATCACCGTGCATGAAATCTCGGCACCGAAGGACGCTGTGGCGGACGACGAGTGGGCCAAGGGCCTTGGCCTTGAAGGTCTGGATGCCCTCAAGGGGCTGCTGAAAGGCCAGCTTGAGCAACAATATACGACGGCTGCGCGTTTCAAGCTGAAGCGCAAGCTGCTTGATATTCTTGACGAAAAGCATTCTTTTGAACTGCCTGCCCGTATGCTTGAGGCCGAATTTAACGGCATCTGGCAGCAGGTTGAGCAGGACAAGGCCCAGGGCCAGTTGTCTGAAGAAGATGCCGTCAAGTCCGAAGACGAACTGAAGGCTGAGTACCGCAAGATCGCCGAGCGTCGCGTGCGCCTCGGTCTGGTTCTGGCTGAAATCGGTACCCGCGCCAATGTACAGGTCTCTGAGCAGGAAGTGGCTCAGGCCATTGCTCAGGAAGCCCGCAACTTCCCCGGTCAGGAGCGTCAGGTATTTGACTTCTATCGTTCAAATCCCGCCGCTGCCGCTCAGATCCGTGCGCCGATCTACGAAGAGAAGGTTGTTGACCACATCTTCACTCTGGCGAAGATCGAAGATGAGCCGATCTCCAAGGAAGAGCTTCTGGCTGACGACGAAGACTAGCAGGGGCTCGGCCCCTGCACCCGTTATAGGGAGCCGTTTGTAGGGTCGATGTCTATCTGAATAACGTAAAGCGCAGGGAGCCACGTTCCCTGCGCTTTTTCGTGTTTGGCTTAAAGGGGGCTTCTAAAGCTGGGAGAACGACAGAAAGTCTCTTGAAAAGACGCAGCCGAATTGCCAAGTTGAGCCAGACGGGATGTTCTTACACCTTGGCTTAAAGATTCTGTGTCAGGACTGTCTCATAACGAATATCTTTTTAGGAACTTCCATGCGCGATCCAGTCGAAAACCTGACCAGCTACCTTATCCCTACGGTTATCGAGCAATCGAGCCGTGGCGAGCGGGCCTACGACATCTATTCGCGGATGCTCAAGGAACGCATCATCTTCCTGACCGGCCCGTTCGAGGATGGTATGGCTACCTCGATCTGTGCCCAGCTTCTGTTCCTTGAATCGGAAAATCCGAAGAAGGAAATTTCGATGTATATCAACAGCCCCGGCGGTCAGGTGACCTCGGCGCTGGCGATCTATGACACCATGCAATACATCAAGTCACCTGTGACCACCGTATGTATGGGCATGGCGGCCTCGGCAGGGTCACTGATCCTTCAGGCCGGTGAAGCCGGTCAGCGAATTTCGCTGCCTAACTCAAAGATCATGGTGCACCAGCCTTCGGGTGGGGCGCGCGGTATGGCGTCGGACATCGAAATTCAGGCCGAAGACATCCGCAAGACCAAGAAGCTGCTCAACGAAATCTACGTCAAGCACACCGGTCAGTCCTATGAGACGATTGAAAAAACCCTTGATCGCGACCGCTATATGACGGCGGCCGAAGCCAAGGAATTCGGTCTGATTGACCACGTTTATGAAAAGCGTGCCGATCCGGTCGGCGCTTAAGGCTTTGCCTTAAACAAACGATAGTGACCTTCACGGGCGGCTTTGAGCATCTCAAAGTCGCCCGATGTGTCTCCGAAGGCGCTCTCAATTACCACATCTTCGCCAAAGGTCGCTTTGAGGCGGGTGACCTTTTCCGCGCCGCGACAATTGGGTGAGGCGAGGTCGAGGGTCAGGCGATCATCCGCGTCAAAGCCAAGCTCAGTGCCGATCGTCAGGTTAGCGCCGATCAGGTGCCCGAATTTGCCGACCAGCAGGGCGGGAGAGGCGGTGACAATAACGCGCTTGCTGTCTGCAAGCGATTGCCATTTGTCCATTGCGTCAGGGCGAAACAGGCTGTGGCCGGTGGCGGTGACAAAGGTCTCAAAGCGGGTCTCAAGGTCTTTGCGCTCAATCGGCCCCATCAGATGAAACAGCAGGTGCGATTTTAACGCGCCGCGATCTTTTGTCTTCAGGTAATCCGTCAGCATATAGGGGTGGCGCAGGAAGGCAGACGCCAGAGCGGCGTAGCCTTTCTCCCAGACCAGATAGGCCGTAAAGCTGTCCTTATAGGTCAGGGTGCCATCGAAATCGAAGGCATGAAGGGAAACGGGCGCGGAGGACAAATCGGAACGCATGGGCTTTTGGGGCTTCGGTCGGTTAAACGGGGAGGCTTTAATTTTGCCGGAAATGACCCATATAGACTTAAGGGCGGTTTCCAAAGCGCTTTTGCACCGATCGGTCAGCCTTAACGGCACAGACGGTTGAGGCGTGGTGTAATCTGTGCATAGATGCCCGTATGCAGGAATAATAGTCCCGATTTGGTTCCAAAATAGCCTTTTCTTAAGGCGCAAAGGTGCCTAGTATCGGTTTGAAGCGTTCGGTTTTCGTCCGTAAGGGGATTAAAGCGACGCGATTAGGTGAGAAGCGAGAATGACCAAAGCCGCCAGTGGCGATAGCAAAAGCACCCTTTACTGCTCGTTCTGCGGAAAGAGCCAGCATGAGGTGCGTAAACTGATTGCGGGGCCGACCGTGTTCATCTGTGATGAATGCGTGGAACTGTGCATGGACATCATCCGCGAAGAGCACAAGATCGCCTTCGTTAAATCCAAGGACGGTGTGCCGACGCCTAAGGAAATCCGCGAAGTGCTGGATGATTATGTCATCGGGCAAAATCAGGCCAAGAAGGTTCTGTCGGTCGCGGTGCATAACCACTATAAGCGCCTGAACCATGCCGCAAAGGGCAATGATGTTGAACTGGCTAAGTCCAACATCATGCTGATCGGGCCGACGGGTTCGGGTAAGACGCTTCTGGCGCAGACCCTGGCGCGCATCATCGATGTGCCGTTCACCATGGCTGATGCCACGACCCTGACCGAAGCCGGTTATGTCGGTGAAGACGTCGAAAACATCATTCTGAAACTGCTTCAGGCCGCTGATTACAATGTTGAACGCGCCCAGCGCGGCATTGTCTATATCGACGAAGTGGACAAGATTTCGCGTAAGTCCGATAACCCGTCGATCACCCGCGACGTGTCCGGCGAAGGCGTGCAGCAGGCGCTTCTGAAGATCATGGAAGGCACGGTCGCTTCGGTGCCGCCGCAGGGCGGCCGCAAGCATCCGCAGCAGGAATTCCTGCAGGTCG
>JBCEBX010000066.1:0-6010 GCA_039206455.1 Asticcacaulis sp. | reverse complement strand
TACCATCATAATGTGCGCGGTGGCTTCCATATGCTCAAGCCCGGCTTCTATGCGGCGGGTCAGGGCGAGGTGCGCTTTAAAAACTTCAAGTACAAGGCATTGTGATGGACACTATATCACGCAGACTGATTTTGGGTGGTCTGGCAGGCATGGGCCTGTCGGCGCTTAGTCCGTCCCTTTGGGCGCAGGGTTTGTCGGGCAACCGTCCGGTTGTGCGCGTCCCTCATGATCACAAGACTCTGGAGGCGGCTTTTGCGGCCCTTCCTGACACGGGTGGCACGGTTGAGATCGCGGCTGGCACCTATCGCGAGAAGCTGCAACTGGCTAAGCGCGATGTGCATCTGGTGGGCAAGGGCGAGCGTCCCGGAGACGTGATCATTGTCTGGGGAGACAGCGCCAAAATGGCGGGGGGCACAGGCAAGTCTTCGTCATTTACCGTGACCGGAGACGGGTTTCGGGCGGAGAACCTGACGATTTCCAATGACTATGATTACCACGCCGATCCGTCTCAGGCGGTGGCTTTGTATCTGACGGCGGATCGGGCGGTATTGCGTAATGTCAGCCTTCTGGGGGGGCAGGATACGCTCTATGCGGCGTCAAAAGACCGCAATAATCCGAGCCGCCAGTATTATGATCAGTGCTATATTGAGGGCCATGTTGATTATATTTTCGGCAATGCGCTGGCGCTGTTTGACCGGTGCCATCTGCATGTCCTGAAGCGTGGGACAGCCTTTATCACCGCCCATAGCCGAACCGCCGACACCGAGACCTCGGCCTATGTGTTCGATCATTGTCGCATCACCATTGAGGCCGGTTCGGGCAATGTCTATTTCGGCAGGGCCTGGCGGCCCTATGCGCAGGTTATCTTCCTCAATACCGAGATTGGCGAAGGGCTGCATCCGGAAGGCTGGCGCGAATGGACGCCGGGCAAGACCGAGACCTATGCCACGGCGCATTTTGCCGAATATGGCTCAACGGGGGGCGGCGGCAATATGGAGATGCGGGTGTTCTGGGCCAAAACCCTGACGGATGCACAAGCCGCGCAGTGGCGACGCGAGGTCGTTTTCAAAGATACAAGCTGGATCGGAGCCGCCAATGGTTAATCTCAATCGCCGTGGCTTTTTGGGCGTGGCCGGTGCGGGCGTGGCTTTGTCGGCAGGCGCGCAAGCACAGTCAAAAACCGCAACACTTGATATTCCCGATGACGGGTGGAATCTGTGGATCGATGAACAGGCCGCCTTCAAGGATGATGTGATTTACCTGCCGTCGCAGGTGAATTTGAAAGCCTTGCCCGTCAATCCGCCGACCGGTGGCTGGGGGGCGTTGCGGCCCGAAGTGACGGTCACCCTGCCTGCGACCGTCGAACAGTATTTCTGGGGCCGGTTTGGCTTACGTCCCTATGGGGCGGATGAATACCGCTATGCCGAAGACGATGATGTGCCGCAAAACGGGGCCTATCGCGGGGTGTCCTGGTGGTATCGCAATATCAATATTCCGGCATCGGCAAAGGGTAAACGCGTTTTGCTGCATATTCGCGGGGTGCGGTTACGGGCCGAGGTGTTTCTCAATGAGAAGCTTGTCGGTTATTCGATCATGTCGGAACTGCCGATTGATTGTGACCTGACGGCGGCGATGAATGCCGGTGGCGAAAACCGCTTGGCGATCCGCATCACCAATCCGGGCGGGCGCTATGACTGGCGCGATTCGACGACTATGATGTGGGGCAAGCTGAAGCTGTTTGCCTCGCACGGGTTTGGTGGGCTGGATCGTGGCATGTCGTTGAGCGTGCATCCGTTAGGCGCGCACATCGAAGACGCGTGGGTGCTGAACACGCCCGATCCGCGAAAAGTGACCGCCCATATGCAGGTGCGGCTGGCGAAGCCGGTGACGGCGGCGGTACTGAAAAAAGCGGCCAGTGTGACCCTGATGGACGATAGCGGTAAACCCGTCGCGGCGCAGGTCAGCCTGAAAGACAGCCAGATTGAAGGCGATCTGGCGACGCTGGTTTATGATCTGCATGCCTCTGAGGCAAAGCTGTGGGATCTGGAAAACCGTCATCTTTATCGCATTGATTTTGGCTTCAAATCTGGCGCAGACCGTTCGCGACGCAATGTGCGTTTCGGCTTCCGCTGGTTTGTGGTCGATGGGGTCGGCACGGATGCCCTGCTCCGGCTCAATGGCAAGCGTATCAAGCTCTATTCGGCAATTTCCTGGGGCTATTGGGCCTATAATGGCATGTGGCCGACCAAGGCTCTGGCACGGCGTGAGGTTGAGGCGGCGCAAGCCTTGGGGCTCAATGCGCTGCATGCCCACCGCAATATCGGCAAGCATGATGTCTTTACGGCGCAGGACGAAATGGGCCTGATGCGGGTCATGGAACCGGGGGGCGGGCGACATGCTATCGGGCGCGATCTGAAAGAAGGCGAAAGCCTGAACGAGGCCGACCGTTTCAGCCGCGACTTCATGTTTGAGAAATGCGTGATGATGGCTAAGACCTTCCGGTCGCATCCGTCTCTGGCGCACTATACACTGCAAAACGAGATCGGCGCCAATCTGCAAAATCCCGATGTGCAGCGGGTACTGAAGGCCATTCATGACACCGATCCGTCACGCACGGTTATTTTGAATGACGGCTTCGTCAAGCGTGGTGCGGCGCAGGCCATGTATCTGGCCTATAATGACCATTATTTCCGTTCTGACGTTGAGGAATGGGGCGGCTGGTGGGTTGAGCATCAGGCGGCGGGTGATCAGTGGTATGACCGGTTCTATGTCAATAAGGACGACTATGTGCACCGTCAGACTGGCAAGCCCTTTATCGTCGAATTTGGCGAGATGCAGGGCTGCGCCGTGGCTGATAACCATGTGAAAATGGTCGCCGATATATTGGCCAGCGGGGGCAAATCCTATGATCTTGAGGATCATAAGGTCATTGTCGAAAATACCTCGGCCTATCTGGATAGATGGGGGTTCCGCAAGGCGTTTCCGACCACCGAAAGCCTGTTTTTGTCGGTGGGCCGCAAGGCCTATGAGGGCTGGCAGAACTATATGGAAAATATCCGCATCGGCAACGAAGTTGATATTGCGGCTATCTCTGGCTGGGAGACGACGGCCATTGAAAACCATTCGGGCATTGTCGATAATCTCAGATACTTCAAGGCCAATCCTGACCTGATCCGCGTCAGTTTGCAGCCGGTGCGTCCGGTGGCAAAACAAAGGCGTCTGGTCTATGCGGCGGGCGAAGTGGCAGAGCTTGATATCTATCTGCTCAATGACACCAATGCGGCGGTTTCAGGGGAACTGAAGCTCAGTCTGGTGACGCCGGATGGCAAGGTCACGGACATCGCCACCTATCCGGCACCGGCCTTTAAGGTCGATGTGTTCAGCTATCTGCTGGCGGAAAATGTTCGGACACCGGCCCTGACGCAAGGTGGAATCAACAAGATACGCCTTGAGCTTAAGGGGCATCCGGTCTTTGAGCGTGATCTGTGGGTGGTGGATGTGAAACCGCAATTCCCGCGCAGGCTTAAGGTGGGGCTGTCGGGCGTTTCCAGGTCATTCCGCGCCCAGCTTAATGGCATCAGTGGTGTGGCGTTCGAGGATTTCAAAGCCGGTGTCAGATATGATGCGGTGATCGCCTCGGGCCTCAAGGCCGATGAAATCGAGCGCCGCGACATTGCCGAAAAGACCGGTCACGAAGCCCAGCCGAAAAAGGATGAAAAGCCGGTTCTGGTGTTGGGGGAACTGCCAGCGGATGTGCTTCAGGCCGTGCAGGGTGGGACACCGCTTCTGGCCTATGTGCCCGAAGATGGTCTGGCGGAAGGGGTGGCGAAGCAACTGGAGGGGCTTGGTCTGTTCAGCTATCAGGGGCGCGTCGGTAATCTGCGGGCACCATGGATGGGCAACTGGAATTACCTTAGGGCGCACGCTTTGTTTGACGGGATCCCCGCCGATCAGGCGACCTCGGTCTGGCATCAGGTCGAGGGTGAGCCGTCAAACGGACTGCTCATTGAGGGTTTGGGACTTGAGGTGGTGGCGGCCTATAGTCGTGACCATGACCGGCATAATGGTGCGGCGACCTTTACGGCGCAGTCAGGCGGCATGAAGGTGGTGTTCCAGCGTCTGCCGGACATGGTGGCACCTTTGCAAACCCGTTTCCTGATTAATGCGATAAACTGGATGGTGCAGGCATGAGGGTATTTATTTTAGCATCGCTTATGGTGCTGGCGGCGACGCCGGTTCTGGCGCAAAGGCCGACCACGCTGACGCCTGAGGATATGGCGGCACGGGCTGAGGTCAAAAAGATCACGGCGAAGAAAATCGTTCTGGTAGGCGATTCGACCACAGCCGTTATTGGCGGCTGGGGGCCGAGTTTTTGTGCGCAGCATTTAACCTCGTTTGTGGCATGCGTGAATCTGGCACGTGGGGGGCGTTCGACCTTTAATTACCGTGCCGAAGGGTCATGGGATGTTGCGCTGGCGGAGATGACATCCGGCGGGTTTGATAAGACCTATGTGCTGATTCAGTTTGGCCATAATGACCAGCCGGGCAAGCCCGGGCGTTCAACCGATCTGGAAACCGAGTTTCCGCAAAATCTGAAACGCTATGTCGAAGAGGTGCGGGCGGCGGGGGCTATTCCCGTATTGGTGACACCGCTGACGCGGCGGGGCTTCAAAAACGGTGTGCTTGAGAACGATCTGGGCCCTTGGGCCGAAGCCACGCGCAAGGTCGCGGCGGACATGGATGTGCCACTGGTTGATCTCTATGCCCGATCACAGGAGGCCGTGCAGGACATGGGAGCGGTCGCGGCCATGCGGTTCGCGCAAAAACCGCCGTCTGATCCCGTGCGTGAAGCGGGCAAAACCGGCAATACGATTCCGGGTTCGACCGGTGTGGTGCCGGTACCGGCTATGACACCGGTGACAGAGGCGCAAATCCGCGCTACGACAGAGCCTATGGGTCAGGCAAGACTCAGTTTTGACTATACGCATCTTGGCCGTGAAGGCGCGGATTTCTTCGCCGCAATGGTGACACGCGAACTGGCGAAGGTCGTGCCTGAACTGCGAAAAGACCTTATACCGTAAGAAAAACCAATAAACAGGAATAGAAACAATGCCCGGATATTCTCTCAAGCGTCATCTGTGTTTAACGGCGGCCATCGGCCTTATGTGGTTGCCGGTGAGCGGACAGGGGGCTGTGATCGGGCAGAATGTGCCGTTTCCATCGCTGACGGCGGAACGCCTGACGCCGGATCAGCAGGACTGGCGGGATTATCTGGCACGTTCCGAGGCCCAGAAGCAGGCCGACCGCGCGGTTCTGGCGGCAGAGCGCAAGGGACTGACCGAGATTCCAGCGTCGGCTCAGGCCGGAAATGGTGAGAAAACCATGCCGCTGAACAGGCCAGCGGAATGGTACGCGTCTTCTGAGGCCCGTGAGGTCGCCGATCATATCGTCAGTTATCAGACACCGGCGGGCGGCTGGACGAAGAACCATCCGCGCGACGCCGCCCCCCGTCAGAAAGGACAAGCCTTTACGGCGCGTGGGTCTGTGCGGGTGCCGACAGCGGGTGATTTTGACACCGGCAGCGATGCAGAATGGAGCTATGCCGGTACGATTGATAACGAAGCGACGACCCTTGAAATCCGCTTTCTGATGAAGGTGGCGGCGCAGTTACCGGCCCCTGAGGCAAAGCCCTATATTGCGGCTGCCGAAAAGGGATTGACCTATCTGTTTGCCGCGCAATTTCCCAATGGCGGCTGGCCGCAGGTCTGGCCGCTTCAGGGCGGTTATCATGATGGTGTGACACTTAATGACAACGCTATGATCGAGGTAATCTCGCTGATGGATGAGGTGTCGCGCAGTGTCGGGGAATTCAGCCTTCTCAGCGAGGCGGTGCGTCAGAAGGCGGCGGACTCGGAGACGAAGGGGGTGAACAACCTTCTGGCGTCTCAGGTGCGTGTGGACGATAAGGGGGGGCTGTGGGCGCAGCAATATGACGCCCTGACCCTGACGC
>JBCEBX010000065.1:0-6030 GCA_039206455.1 Asticcacaulis sp. | reverse complement strand
TGCCGTAGCGGCAATCCCCTGCCCGCCTGTCAGCATATTGATAATCGCGCCTGTCGGGCCGGTACGCGTCTGAACCGTGGCGCAGCAATATTCCGAACGACGCGAATAGTCGCCGATAACGCGGATCTTGGTGCGCTCAGACGGGGTAAATAGCAACTGACCGCGAATAGTGCCAAAATTCTGCGTGGCATCTTCGGTAACAGTACGCGGCCCGATGCCGGTATTCACATCATAAAAGCCGCCGCGTTCGCGCTTGGCGATATAGAGACGTGCCGCCACCTGATCTTCAACCAGAGGACCGGTGATAGCCGCCGAGAAACCGCGCGCATCATAGTTGCCCACCGTGGCTTCAGCTTCGGCCCCGAAGAAGAAATCCGGTTCCTTGGAGATAATATTGATCACACCGGCCGAGGTATTTTTGCCAAACAGCGTGCCTTGCGGCCCCTTAAGGACTTCAATGCGCGATAGCTCACCCAGATCACCGAAGCCTACGCCATTACGCGGACGGTAAACGCCGTCAATAACCACACCGACTGAGGATTCCATGCCGGGATTATCGCCCACCGTGCCGACGCCGCGAATCCGTGCGGTGGTCAGACTTTCGTTCTGGGTTGAGGTCACCGTCAGGCCAGGTGTCAGCACCTGCATATCCTTGATGTCACGTACACCGGCATCCTGAAGAAGCTTGGCCGGAAGGGTCGTGACCACAATCGGCACATCCTGCAAGGATTGTTCGCGCTTTTGCGCTGTGACTGTAATGGTCGTGACTTCATCCGATTCATCCTGGGCATAGGCGGGCGCCAGACCACTGAGGACGAAGACAAGACTTGTGGTGGCCATTAAAGACTTATTAAGGGTAATTTTCGCTTTAACTGAATTGACGGTGCGCATTTCACTTCCCTTAGGTAAACAGGCGTCAGTACATAACCCACGCAGGCACTACAAAGGGTTAATAAGTGACGCGGACGGCGTTCCTATCTTATGGTTTCTTAATTTCATAACCCGCTCAAGGGTTACGTTACTTACCCGAAGAGTTATGGCACAGTGCGAAGGCATGACAATTCATAAATTTCATTGCACTGCACACAGCATGTTTGAATAGTGCCGTGGATAAACGGATTAGAAATGCGCCGAAAAAACCCAACAACCATAAAAACCAATGAATAATTGACACTTACGTAAACGTAAAGATTAGCCATGAACACGCGACCACCATATTGCGCCCGCACACAGCCGATATCACAGTTGCGTCATATTTTGTTCGCTATGGTATTTTGATCACCATTCCCATAGGTAAGGCGGTTAATCGCGCATACTGATGTGGTTTAAAGTACCGATTTACAAACATAATTTTTATATTCTGCGAAAGCCTTCCGCATGCCCTCCTTACGCGCCTATCATCCTGATCCGCTTTTGAGTCGCAGCGGTATTGATATGTTCGATGTGGTGGAAGCGGCAGATTTTCCGCAGACTGTATTGCGCTATCGCAATAATGGCGCGGCGGCGTCGACCGGACTAGACAACCTGACTGATGCCGAATGGCTGGCCCATTTCGGACGCTTCGCTCCCCTGCCCGACAACCAGCCTCAGCCGCTGGCCCTGCGCTATCACGGCCATCAGTTCCGGCAATACAACCCCGATCTGGGTGACGGACGCGGGTTTTTGTTTGCGCAATTACGCGATGATCAGGGGCGTTTACTTGATCTTGGCACCAAGGGGTCAGGCCAGACCCCTTGGTCGCGCGGCGGCGACGGACGCCTGACCCTCAAAGGCGGCGTACGTGAGGTACTGGCCACAGCCCTGCTCGAGGCTCTGGGCGTCAACACCTCAAAAAGCTTTTCCCTGATTGAAACGGGAGAAGCCCTGCAACGCCACGATGAGCCCTCTCCGACACGCGGCGCAGTTCTGGTGCGCCTGAGCCATAGTCACATCCGCTTTGGCACCTTTGAGCGCATGGCCTACCTCAATCAGGCCGAAGAGATGACGCGACTGATCCGCTTTGTGGCCGACACCTATTACCCTGATCTGTCAGCACATGACGGCGCGGCTTTAAGTGCGGCCCTGTTCGATCAGGTCGTCAGCAAAACAGCTGAACTCTGCGCGCAATGGATGTGCGCCGGTTTTGTGCATGGCGTGCTGAATACAGACAATATGAACATTACCGGCGAAAGCTTTGACTACGGCCCTTACCGTTTTCTGCCCCACTATCAGCCGGACTTCACGGCAGCCTATTTTGACCGCACAGGGCTTTATGCCTATGGCCGACAGCCGGAAGCCGTGTTCTGGAACCTTAACCGTCTGGCACAGTGCTTCCTCCTGACCTGTGAGGACAAACCGCTGATTGCGTCGCTGGAAACCTTCGGTGAACGTTTTGAGACAGCCATGAATGGTGCGTTTCTCAGGCGACTGAACCTCAACTCCAGAGATAACGAGAGCGACACTGCGCTTGTGGCAGCAGGCTTCAAAGGTCTTGCGCACCTGTCACCGGATGGTGGATTTGAAGGCTTCTTCTTTGACTGGTTTGGTGGTTCCTTAAGCGAAGCCCGCGCCCTGAACGGCCCACGTAAAGGGTTTTATCAGGGTGAAGCCTTCGCACCGTTTCGAACCTTGCTTAAGCCTTACGAGGCCGTAGACGCCACCCGACTGACGCATGCGGTCTTCGCCCAGCCAGAGCCTGTGACACTGATCTATGAAGAGATCGAAGCCCTGTGGACACCGATAGCCGAAGCGGACGACTGGTCGCAATTTGAGCAAAAACTGGCTAAGATAGACAACTACAGGCAAGCCTTAAACCTGTAACCTATTCCGGGCAGGGGGTTTTCGTCGCATCTTCGGCCAGGAGGCTATAGCCCTGCGCCTCGGCACGCGCCGCATCTTTCCCCGCAATGCCGAAGATCACAATACGCCCGTCAGGATAGCCGCACGCCGCCGGATACATCCGGCCATCGCTGCCACAAGAGGCTTCGGTCACCCTCACACCGGCCTGCGCCAGTTCGCCACGCAACGCATCCAGCGACTTACCGCCGCCTTCACATTGCTTTGAGCCGGTGGATTTAGACACCTGAATGGTCTCGGAAAACGCCGGTCCGTTGACCGCCTCATCGCCTGTGGCGCAACCGGTCATCAGGACGGCGGCCAATAATGGAAATACCAAACGCATTTTTCGTGCCTTTCGGTTGTCAGACCGCCGCCATACGGGCAATGGTCGCTTCATCAAGCCCCAAAGCAAACAACGCCGTTGCCACAATACCTGAGGCATCCAGACCCGCATCACGATACTGGTTTTCCGGCTTGTCGTGATCCTGAAACACATCCGGCAGGGTCAGGGTGCGTATCTTAAGACCCTTATCCAGCGCACCTACCGAAGCGAGGTAATGCAGCACAAAGGCCCCGAAACCACCGACCGCGCCCTCTTCGACTGTGATCAGGCATTCGTGGTGCTTCGCCAGTTGCAACACCAGCTCCGTATCCAGTGGCTTGGCAAAACGGGCATCGGCCACAGTCGTAGAAAACCCCTTGGCATTAAGCGTGTCTGCTGCCTTAAGCGCTTCCTGCAAGCGCGTACCAAAGGACAGGATGGCGACCTTTGAGCCTTCGCGAACAATGCGTCCCTTACCGATTTCAAAAGGGGCCGCCACTTCGGGAATGGAGACACCCACACCTTCGCCACGCGGATAACGAAAGGCCGAGGGCCCGTCATCATAAGCGGCGGCGGTGGCGATCATACCTGCCAGTTCCGCCTCATCCGAAGCGGCCATCAGCACCATTTGCGGCAAGGCCCCGAGATAGCCGATGTCAAAGGTACCAGCATGGGTCGCGCCATCGGCTCCGACAAGGCCCGCACGGTCAATGGCAAAGCGTACCGGAAGGTTCTGCAAGGCGACATCATGCGCCACCTGATCATAGCCGCGCTGCAAAAAGGTCGAATAGATGGCACAGAACGGCTTCATGCCCTCTGCCGCGAGACCGGCAGCAAAAGTCACCGCATGCTGTTCAGCGATCCCGACATCATAGGTACGGTCGGGGAAAACCTCAGCAAAGCGATCAAGACCGGTGCCTGAGGGCATGGCGGCAGTAATACCGACAATTTTCGGATCGATCCGCGCCTGTTTGATCAGTTCGGAGGCAAAAACCTCGGTGTAGCTTGGGGCATTGGCCTTAGGCTTTGATTGTTCGCCGGTGATGATATCGAATTTGGAAACACCGTGATATTTGTCCGCAGCCTCTTCGGCAGGGATATAGCCGTGACCTTTTTTGGTGACCACATGCACCAGCACAGGGCGGTCGTTGATCTCACGCACCTTCTTAAGCACCGCCAGAAGATGCTCCAGATTATGCCCGTCAATCGGCCCGACATAATAGAAGCCGAGTTCCTCGAAAAAAGTACCGCCGGTAAACCAGGTGCGCGAAAATTCTTCGGATTTACGCGCCTGCTCATAAAGCGACTTCGGCAAACGCTCAGCCACCGACTTGCCCCAGCGACGCACCGCCTGATAGGCTGTGCCGGACACCAGATTTGCCAGATAGGCGCTCATGCCCCCGACAGGTGGGGCAATCGACATATCATTGTCGTTAAGGATGACCGTCAGATTTTTGGTGGTTTCGGCAGCCTTGTTCATCGCCTCATAAGCCATGCCCGCAGACATCGAACCGTCACCGATGACGGCAATCACCTTATTGTCTTCGCCCTTGAGGTCACGTGCGGCACAAAAACCGAGCGCTGCCGAAATCGAGGTCGCGGCATGGGCTGCACCAAACGGATCATAGACGCTTTCGGAACGCTTGGTGAAGCCCGACAACCCGCCGCCCTGACGCAGGGTGCGGATACGGTCACGCCGTCCGGTCAGCATCTTATGCGGATAGGTCTGATGGCCGACATCCCAGATGAGAATATCGCGCGGGGTTTCAAACACATGATGCAGGGCCACGGTCAGTTCGACCACCCCAAGCGCTGACCCCAGATGCCCGCCAGTTTTGGAAACCACCGATATGGTCTCCTGACGCACTTCATCGGCCAGAACCTTCAGGTCAGCCGCCGTCAGATCGCGGATTCTCTCAGGAGCGTCGAGCGTATCAAGAACAGGCGTAACGGGCGAATGCAGCATAAGGGGCAGATACTCTGTGGCCGGATCAGGCTTAGGATGCGATCCTATCGCGGGGTTTATAAAAAGTCTGCGTCGAAAAACCGCGTTTTCTAATCAGGCAGGTGTTTTACTTTGTCGCGCATCTTGTTCCGAAAACCGCTTCACACTTTTCGGGATGCACTTCAGTTCTGGCGGTTTAGCACGAAATCAACACTATCGCGCAGGATTTGCGCCGATGGTCCGAAAATATCAAGTCTCGCCTTGGCCTGTTCAGATAAAATCTGCACCTTACCCTTGGCTTCGCCCAACCCCAGAAGGGTGACAAAATTGGTTTTTCCCTTTTCCGCATCCTTACCACCGGCGGCTTTCCCCAGAAGGTCGGGGTCACCTTCGACATCCAGAAGATCGTCCGCAATCTGATAGGCCAACCCGACATCCTGAGCGAAATGGATCAGGGCGTGCGATTCCTTTTCACCGGCATCGGCAATAATAAGCGGAATTTCAAACGCATAGCCAATTAAGGCCCCCGTCTTCAGGCGCTGCATACGTGCCACGCCCCCCAGATCGTCAGTCACACCAATCAGGTCAATCATCTGACCACCTGCCATGCCCTGTGCGCCTGATGCCTGCGCCAGACGCATCATCAACTCGCAGCGGATCATGGGGTCTTCGTGGGTATCTTCGTGTGACAATATTTCAAAAGCCACGCTTTGCAGGGCATCGCCCGCCAGAACGGCCGTCGCCTCATCATAGGCACGGTGCACCGTCAATTGCCCGCGACGCACATCATCATCGTCCATACACGGCAGGTCATCATGCACCAGCGAATAGGCATGGATGCACTCAAGCGCACAGGCGGCCCGCAACACCGCCTGAGGGTCAGCGTCAAACAATCGACAGGTTTCAAGCGCGAACAACGGACGCAAGCGCTTGCCCGCACCAAGCA
>JBCEBX010000064.1:0-6036 GCA_039206455.1 Asticcacaulis sp. | reverse complement strand
CGCGAAGTCGAGATCATTCCGCTTGAGGTCGTGTGCCGCAACGTTGCCGCCGGTTCGATTGCCAAGCGTTTTGGTATCCCCGAAGGTCAGCAACTTCCGCGCTCGATCATCGAATTCTACTATAAGAACGATGCGCTCGAAGACCCTATGGTCACCGAAGAGCACATCACCGCCTTTAACTGGGCGCAGACACCGGAAATCGACGATATTCTGGCGACCACCCTGCGTGTCAACGACTTCCTGTCGGGCATGTTCGCGGCGGTTGGCATCACGCTGGTCGATTTCAAGATCGAATATGGCCGCGTGTTTGAAGGCGACTTCTCACGCGTTATTCTGGCGGACGAAATCAGCCCCGACTCCTGCCGTCTGTGGGATGCGACCTCGGGCGAAAAGCTCGACAAGGACCGTTTCCGTCGCGACATGGGCAATGTCATCGAGTCCTATGCCGAAGTGGCCAAGCGTTTAGGTATCATGGGCGACATGCCCCGCGTTATTGAAGGAGGCTTTGGCAATGACGCTGAAGGCTAAGGTTCATATTTTTCTGAAAAATGGCGTTCTGGATGTTCAGGGCAAGGCCGTTGAGGGCGCGCTCGGTGGCCTTGGCTGGACGGATGTATCAAACGTTCGCGTCGGCAAGGTGCTTGAGTTCGATCTGAAGGCGACCGACAAGGCCGCCGCCGAAACCGAGGTCAAGGCCATGTGTGAAAAGCTTCTGGCCAACACGGTTATCGAATCCTATCGTATTGAGGTTGCGTAATATGAAAGCCGCCGTGCTCGTTTTCCCCGGTTCGAACTGTGACCGCGACTGTAAGGTAGCGGTGGAAACCACTACCGGTGGTCACGTCGATATGGTCTGGCATCAGGAAACCACCCTGCCCTCAGGTCTGGATCTGATTGTCGTTCCCGGCGGCTTCTCTTATGGCGATTATCTGCGTTGCGGGGCTATGGCTTCGCAATCACCGGTCATGGCTGAGGTGGCCAAGGCGGCTAAACGCGGTGTGTCGATCCTTGGTATCTGTAACGGTTTTCAGATCCTGTGTGAAAGCGGGCTTCTGCCCGGTGCGCTTTTGCGCAATGCCGGTCTGAAATATATCTGCAAGCCGATTGAACTGACGATTGAAAACCGTAATACGCGCTTCACGTCGGCCTATGGCGACGAACAGACGATCTGGATGACACAGGGCAATGCCGACGGCAATTTCTTTGCTGATGCCGATACCCTTCAGAGCATCGAAGACAATGGTCAGGTCGTTTTCCGCTATGTGGAAAACCCCAATGGCTCGATCAACAATATTGCCGGTATCGTCAACAAGGCGGGCAATGTTCTGGGCATGATGCCGCACCCTGACCGCGCCTTTGAACCCTCACTGGGTTCCGCCGACGGGGCCCCCCTGTTCCACAGCCTGCAACGTCTGCTGCAAAGCGCCTGAGTTTCCGAGACAATTGACCATCATGAGCACCACCAAAACCATCGCTGAATACGCCGCCGAATACGGCCTTAAGCCCGACGAATATCAGGTTATTCTCGACCGTCTGGGTCGTGAGCCCAACTATGTCGAACTGGGTGTTTTCTCGGTCATGTGGTCGGAGCACTGCTCCTATAAGTCGTCACGTCTGCACCTCAGGAAGTTCCCTGTCACGGGTGAAAAGGTCATCTGCGGTCCCGGTGAAAATGCGGGTATTATCGATATCGGTGAAGGCCCCGATGGCCAGAAGCTGGCCTGTGTTTTCAAGATGGAAAGCCACAACCATCCGTCCTATATCGAACCCTATCAGGGCGCAGCCACAGGCGTCGGCGGCATCATGCGTGATGTGTTCACCATGGGCGCGCGGCCTGTAGCGCTTTTGAATGCCCTGCGTTTTGGTGAACCGGATCACCCCAAGACCAAACGCATTGTCGAAGGTGTAGTCGCCGGTATTGGCGGTTACGGTAACTGCGTCGGCGTACCGACCGTCGCTGGCGAGACCAACTTCCATTCGGGCTATAATGGCAACTGTCTGGTCAACGCCATGTGCGTGGGTCTGGCTGATGCCGACAAGATTTTCTATTCTGCCGCGCCTGAGCCCGGTCTGCCTGTGGTTTATTTCGGCTCAAAAACCGGTCGCGATGGCATTCATGGTGCCACCATGTCTTCGGCTGAGTTCTCAGAGGACTCCGAAGAAAAGCGCCCCACGGTTCAGGTCGGCGATCCGTTCGCTGAAAAGCTGCTGATCGAAGCGACGCTTGAGTTGATGGCCTCAGGGGCCGTTGCCGCCATTCAGGACATGGGGGCCGCCGGTCTTACGTCTTCATCGGTTGAAATGGCTGGTAAGGGCGGTCTGGGGATCACGCTTGACCTCGACAAGGTGCCACAGCGCGAAGAAAACATGTCGGCCTATGAGATGATGCTGTCGGAATCGCAGGAGCGTATGCTGGCGATTCTGAAACCCGGACGCGAAGAAGACGGTTATCGTATCTTCAAAAAGTGGGGTCTGGATGCCGCCGTGATCGGCGAAACCAATACTTCGGGTCATATTGTCCTGACGCATAAGGGCGAGGTCGTCTGCGATCTGCCGCTGGGTCCGCTATCGGACGATGCGCCGCTCTATGATCGTCCGTGGGTTGAACCGGATACACAGGCGCCTCTGACGCGCGTGCCGGTGGCTCCCGTCGGTGATGCGCTTCTGACGATCCTTAAAAGCCCCGATATGGCCTCAAAGCGCTGGCTGTGGGAACAGTATGACCGTCACGTCATGGCGGATACGCTGGCCGATTCTGCCACAGGTGCCGACGCCGGTATCGTGCGCGTTCACGGCACCAAGAAGGCACTGGCGGTGACCTCTGACGTCACACCGCGCTATGTGCAGGCCAACCCCTACGAAGGCGGCAAGCAGGCCGTGGCCGAAGCCTGGCGCAACCTGACGGCTGTGGGCGCTGACCCTATCGCCATCACCGACAATCTGAACTTCGGCAACCCTGAGCGCCCGAAGATCATGGGCCAGATCGTGCGTGCCATCGACGGCATGGCCGAAGCCTGCCGTGTGCTGAACTTCCCCGTCGTTTCGGGCAATGTGTCGCTGTATAATGAGACCAACGGCGTGGCTATTCCCCCTACCCCGACGGTTGGCGCTGTGGGCCTTATTGAGGATTACGAGAACCGCATCGGCTTCAACAGCCTGAAAAGCGGTCAGGTGCTGATTTTGATCGGCGAAACAAAGGGCGAGCTTGGCTCTTCCATCTATCTGCGTGAAGTGCATGGCCTTGAGGAAGGCGCACCGCCGCCGGTCGATCTGGAACTGGAAAAGCTGAACGGCGATTTCGTGCGCAGCCTGATCCACACCAAAACCGCCAAGGCGGTGCACGACCTGTCTGATGGTGGCCTTCTGACCGCGGCCTTTGATATGGCGGCGGCGTCGAATGTCGGTATCGAGTTAAAAAACCCGACTGACCTCGAAGATCACGTCTTCGCCTTTGCCGAAGATCAGGCGCGTTATCTGGTGGCCGTCGATGAGGCCTCGGCGCATCTGGTGCTGGCGCGTGCTGCTGAGGCCGGTGTTGTGGCCCAGACGGTTGGTGTCGCGACAGGTTCTGATCTGGTGCTGACAGGTGCGGCGTCGCTGTCGCTTGAGGCGCTGAAACAGGCGCACGAAAGCTGGCTGCCTGCCTATATGCAATAGAGGCATCACGCCTCCCTCCTCCCTGTGCAACAGCATGGGGAGGTGGATTTTTAGCCATAGCTAAAAAGACGAAGGGGTATTTTAGCCTCAGGCAAGAGACCCTCCCGTCACTTTGCTTACGCAAAGCGCCACCCTCCCGCAAAGCAGGAGGGAGAAAAGAGATGGTCCCCCCAACAGAAGCGGTTACAGGCCCGCGCGTAAGGCGGCTCTAGTCCTTAAGGCCACCCAGACGTTTCAGGATCAGATAGACCGAAACGCAGACGCAGATGATACCGATGACCGCCAGAACGCTTGAGATGACGGTGAACTGCTCGCTCTGACCCTGCCCGATGTTTACATCGCTCCGGGACTGATAATAGGAGGCGGTGGCCCCGCCGAGTGCCGCCAGACCAACCACCGAACTGATGATCCACAACAGGGTCGAGGTAAACATCTTCCAGACGCTCTGGCCATCGTCGCGGGCCTCATCCGCCGACAGGGCCACGCGACCGTCTTCGGTTGTCCAGTCCTCATCGTCATCAAATACCGGATCGGTTTCCTCTGACAAGGACGGCACATAGTCCACCATCAATGAGGTACGTTCCGGTGCGGGGACTTCGGTTACCTGTGGCGCAGGCGCTGTCTGATCGGACACGGGACGCTGCAACTGATCGCGCCAGTGCGGCACAACCGGTATATCAACAGGCGCAGAGGCAAGCGGTTCGGATGCCAACACGGCTTCGTCGGCTTGAAGCTCTGTGGCAGAAGGCATCTCTGTCAGCGGTTGCGCCGACAGTTCAAATGCCAATGCCTGAGAGTCTGGTTCCTGAGAGTCTGGTTCCTGAGTTTCTGGTTCCTGAGGTTCTGATGGCTGCGCTAATGGCGGCGCAGGCATGGTCATGGCCGGTACCGGGGCCCCGTCATTATGCAGCTTGACCAGCGTGCCGCCCATATTGGCATAGGGCGAATAGAGCCGCATCAAAGCCGCCGCCGCCTCGGCCTTACGGGCCTCTTCTTCCTTTTGTGCCGCCTCTGCCGCCGCCTGTTCGCGAGCGAGATTTTCCGCCGCCACACGTTCCGTTTCAAGGCGTTCAGCCTCAAGCCTTTGTGCCTCCTGAGCGGCGGCTTCTTCAGCCTGTGCGAGTCTCAGGGCTTCTGCGGCCCGTTCTTCGGCCATCTGACGCTCACGCGCCTGTGCCTCCTGCTCGGCACGCAAACGGGCCTCAGCTTTCAGGCGCTCTTGCTCTAAGCGTTGTTGCTCCAAACGCGCCAGTTCCAGACGCTCATATTCTGCACGGGCCAGACGTTCGCGTTCGATCCGTTCAGCCTCCTGACGGCGCAGCACCTCAAGGCGCGCCTCCTCAGCGATGCGGGCCGCCGCCAGTGCCTGCGCCTGCCTCAGGGTTTCCTGCCGCAACAGCTCTTCGCGTTTTAAGACCTCATCGCGGATGCGGTTTTCCTCTGCCAGCCGCAATTGCTCATAGCGTTGCGCCTCATAGTGGCGCTGCTCCTCTTCGCGCTGCTGCGCTTCGGCCCTGAGCAACTCTGCCTGTCTTAGTTCTGCCTGCCTCAGATCAGCCGCTTTTTGGGCCTCAAGACGGAGATACTCGGCCTGAAGGGCCGCGTCCTGATCGGCCTGACGGCGGGCGGCGTAACCATCCTGTACAGGCGTCTCGGCAATATCGGCCACACGCACAATAACCGGTTTCACGGGTGGCGAAACCGGTGCCGTAGGCGCAGGTGTGGACGGCCGGATAGCCCCCGGCGCGATCATATCGGCGTCTATTTCTACGCCGCCATCATCAGGGGTCAGAAACAGGGTCTTTTCCGCCGCCCGTCGCCTGACCAGCGGCGCCAGCACATAGGTCTGACCGTTATATTCGGCGCTCGTCCAGTTATCCATGACCTGAGCGGCTTCGGTGATGCGGCCTTCGTTGATCCGGCGCAGTACATCCGAGGTGACAAAATTCTCAATGCCTATATTGAAAGCAAAGGAGACCAGCGCATCAAACTGGTTCTGGTTGATAGGCGTGTGTACCAGATTGTTCAGGCCATCGACCACCGGCAAAAGGTCAAAGCGCAAAAGGGCATCGGCATCTTCGGCGGTTACGTTAGCGCCTTCGCGGGCGGAATAGGTGTGGCCATAGCCAATAGACCAGCGCCCATCGACCAGACGTGTCGCCTTTTGACGCAACCCCTCGAAACTCTTGATCAGCTCGACTCCGGCGCGGGAGACTTTATGTCGCGCTCTCATCACTCATCCTGACCCAAAACGGAACACCCCTACAGGTTAAGCCCTGTCTATAGCACGCTACGGGCCTCTGCACGCCACACGCGTCAGATTCAGGGTTTACCATTGCAACTGACCATAGGGTCACGCGGCTTTCCAACAGAATTATT
>JBCEBX010000063.1:0-6093 GCA_039206455.1 Asticcacaulis sp. | reverse complement strand
CCTTTCGTCTTAAGGCCCTTAGAAGGAAATTGCCATGATCGAATTTAAGCCCAAGCTATGGACGGTCGGTGCGGCCGGTATGATGCTTTTGTCGGTCAGTGCCTGTGGTGACAAGGCCACCACCGAGGCCGATACGACCACGGACGGGGCGAATGTTTCGGCGGGTGCGACCAATGACGCCGTTGTGGCCGGTGGTGAAACCGGTGAGACCGGTGCGGCTACGGCCTATTCGATGATCGCGGCTGAAAACCGTCAGGCGTTGCGTCTCTATCACCTGAAGGGCTTCTTCCTTGTGGCCCAGCACATCCTGCCGTCCGAAGGCGAAGAGGCGGCGGGCATTGTCATTCAGCAGGGTCTGCTTGAGGTGCTTGATCCCGAAGAAGAACCGCTGAAGGCGATTGGCCTTGATGTCGCGGCCCTGCGCAAGGCGGCGGAAACCGGTAAGGCGGCGGATATCCGTAACGCCATCAATGCACTCGACAAGAGCTTTACGGCGCGTCCGAAAAACGCCACGCTCGATCGTGACGTGGCCTTTGGTCTGTCTGAGCTGACGTCCGGCCTTTATAATGAAGTGGTCACCGATGCCGGTATTGATGCCACGGAATATCTGCATTCGCTGGGCGCGGCGCTGGCGCTGAAAAACTATATCGACCAGAGCGCCAAGCTGACGGCCCTGCGTCCGGATGCGGCGAAGCTGATCACCTTCTGGCCGACGACCGTGGCACCTGAAGACCCCGCCAAGGCCACCGATAAGGCTGAGGTTGTGGCCCATATCAGCCGTATGGAACTGTCGCTCAACAGCCTTTGATTTAAGGTTTTTGAGACTATTCAAGGGCCGGACAGGAAGCTGTTCGGTCCTTTTATTTTGTCTTGCCTTCCAGAGTTCTGAGCACGGATTTTGTGGACAGCAACTGATCCAGTATCACCGGTTCGGCATTGTCCGGCCCGTAATAGACATAGAGTGGTACGCCGGAGCGGCCATTCTGGCTGAGATATTGCGAAATAGCGGCATCGCGGTTGGTCCAGTCGCCGACCATATAGACGGTGCCGGTGGTCTCAAGGCCTTGTTGAAACGCCTTTGAGGCAAAGACGACGCGCTCATTGACCTTACAGGTGACGCACCAGGCGGCGGTCATATTGACCAGAACCGGTGTGTTCGATGCCCGCAATTCGGCGATGCGCCCGGTGCTGAAGCGTTCATGGTCAATGGCCTGATCGGTCAGTTCCACAGCTTGTGGTTTTTGCATGGCGGCTACGGCGGTAAGGGCAATGGCGAAACCGGCCAACACGCTGCGTGCGACCGGCGGCAGGGTCAGTTTTTTCGGCCACCATAGGGCCAGAGTCAGAAGAATGGCCGCGACAACGAGCATGATCAGCCCCGGGCCTGAGACCTGCTGGGCAAAGACCCATGCCATCCACAGGGCGGCCAGATACATGGGGATGGCCAGTATCTGACGCAGGCGGTCCATCCATGGCCCGGGCTTAGGCAGGAAGCGGGCAGTAGCAGGAATGCCGGTAATCAGCCATGTCAGGCCGACCAGTGGCACGGCAAAACCAAGTCCCAGCGCTAAGAACACCGCCAGAGCGATGATCCCGCCCTGTGCCAGCGCGACGCCGATGGCGGTGGCCATAAAGGGTGCGGTGCAGGGGGCCGCGACCATCACCGCCAGTATGCCGGTCAGGAAGGCGGTGGTGTTGGGGTTTTGGGTGCTGAGGGGTTTGCCTGCGAGGGATTGCAGACTGCCGCCGACCTCGAACAGGCCGGACATATTGAGCGCGACCGCCAGCAGCAGCAGCGTCAGGCCTGCGGTAATCCACGGCGATTGCAACTGAAAGCCCCAGCCCAGCGCACTGCCGAGCGCCATCAGCAGGAGTGCCAGCACAACAAACGTCACCAGCACGCCCAAGCCATAGAATAGGGATTCTTTGCGGGCCACCGATCCGTCATGACCGGCACGGGCCAGTGACATCAGCTTCATCGACAGGACAGGGAAGACGCAGGGCATCAGATTGAGGATCATGCCACCGAGAAAGGCCAGCCCCATAGCCAGCAGGATACCGTCAACAGATATGTCCGGTGCGCCTGCCGGTGGCTTGCCGAGGCCATAGGTGCCTGCGGGCAACTGACCGGCTGTGGCGCTGATCAGATAGGAACGGCCTGAGGCAAAACGCAAGACCGCCTCAAGCGGCTGACCGGCCTCGAAACCTTTGGCGGGCTTAAGGGTGACGCTGAAGCCGTCGGGGCCAAGTTCGGCGATTTGCGGGGCTGACGGATCGATCAGGCCGTTTTGGGTCGGGAAGACATAGACGCCGCCCGCATGGGCAAAGTCGTTTTTCAGGGTGGCGTCGTCATTGGCCTTAAAGCCCAGACGCAGGTCATCGTTCAGGTCATAGGCGGCGGTAACATTTACCGGCACGGGTAAGGCGGCGCGGGCCCTGGTGAAGGCGCTGCTGTTCAGCGGCTCAGACTTGGGGCCGACCTTAAGGTCAAGCGACAGATTGACGGTTTCAGGGACGCAGATTTTCTCACAGACCAGAAAATCGACGCGGGCCTTAAGCGGCAGGATGCCTGAGGTCAGGGCGGAATGATTGGTCAGTTTGGCCAAAAGCCATGTCTCGCCACTATAGCCATAGTTGGTCAGGCCAAGATAGGGCTGCACTTCGGGGGTGGGAAACTGAAGTTCGCCAACCGCAACACCGGCGGGTAAGGTCCAGGTCACGACCGGCGCAAGGCCTGTGTCACCGGGGTTTTTCCAGTAGGTATGCCAGCCCTTAAGCGGGGTGTGGGCAATGGCAAGCCATGTCTCGCCCTGAGGCGTCACGGTGGTTTCGGCCACAAGTTTGGTGGTCAGATGCGCGGTCTTTACCGGTTCCGCCATAAGCGGTGTGGCCAGCAGAATGGCCATAAGGCCGATGAACCGCGCGATGAATTTGCCCACAGTCTTACCCTTGGAAACCCCACGGCCTCTATATAGGGGTAAAACCGGCTTTTTTATAGCGCTACATTCAGTTTGCGCGCCAGAGCCAGAACTTCGGAACGCAGGGAGCCATAGGAGCTGCCCATCAGCCGTTGCACGGCCTTTGAGGCGGTTTCGACATCAAGGCTCAGGATCATGCGCTTGACCTGACCCAGACCGGCGGGCGGCATGGACAGGCGATTAAAGCCCAGCGCCAG
This sequence comes from Asticcacaulis sp., assembly GCA_039206455.1. Classification (GTDB taxonomy): domain Bacteria; phylum Pseudomonadota; class Alphaproteobacteria; order Caulobacterales; family Caulobacteraceae; genus Asticcacaulis. Next base: position 2,918 of record JBCEBX010000063.1, on the reverse strand, counting down.
CAGGACGAAGGCCTCAAGCGGGCGACCGGCAATTTCACCACAGACCGACACCGGCGTGCCGGAATCTTCGGCAGCCTTCTGAATGACCGACAGGGCGCGCAGCATGGGCGGTGACAGCACGTCATAGCGGTCCGACATGCGCGGATTGGTGCGGTCGGCGGCAAAGAGATATTGCGTCAGATCATTGGTGCCGACCGACGCGAAATCGACCATCGGCAGCAGGGCGTCAAGGTGCCACAGAAGCGATGGACATTCGATCATTACCCCGACGCGCAGGATCGAGGGCAGGGCGCGGCCCCGTCTTTTGGCCCACTGACATTCGATGTCTACCAGCTCACGCGCCTGACGGAACTCATCGACCGAGGCAACCATCGGGAACATGATGCGCAGTTCGCGCCCGCGTGCGGCAATAATCAGGGCGCGTACCTGCATCCTGAGGAGCGCGGGGCGGTCAAGGCCCATGCGGATCGCCCGCCAGCCAAGCGCCGGATTTTCCTCACGATCCATTTCCATATAGGGCAGGATCTTATCGCCGCCCAAATCGAGCGTGCGGAAGGTAACCGGTTTATCGCCCGCCATATCCATGACGCGCCCATAAAGCTCGGTCTGGCGGTTCAGGCGCGGCAGGTCTTCGGAGACCATGAACTGAAATTCGGTGCGGAACAGGCCGATGCCTTCGGCACCGACCTCGTGCATGATGTCGAGATCGAACTCAAGGCCCGCATTCATCATCAGGGTCATGCGATGGCCGTCACGGGTGATGGCGGGTGCATCCTTGATTTTGTCAAATTCGGCGCGACGCAGGGCGCGGACATCCATTCGCGCACGGGTCGCTTCGATAATATCGGCACGCGGGCGGAGATAGGCCTCGCCAGTTTCGCCATCGACAATCACCGGATCGTTCTGGTTGACCTTGTCGCGCAGGCCCGACAGACGCCCGACACAGGGAATTTGCAGGGCGCGGGCGACAATGGCCGCGTGGCTGGCGGCGGAGCCTTCCTCAAGCAGTATGCCCTTGAGGCGCTTACGGTCATATTCCAGCAGATCGGCAGGGCCTAAGTCACGGGCGACCAGAATGGCATTTTCAGGGATATCGCGCGCGGTCGTGTTCTTACCGGCCAGCACGCGCAGAAGACGGTTGCCGAGGTCTTCGAGGTCGTGCAAACGCTCACGCATATAGGTGTCGCGGGCATTATTCAGGCGGGCCCGTTGCTCGTTACGCACACGTTCCACGGCGGCTTCGGCGGTCAGGCCAGAGCGCACGGCCTCAAGCAGATTGCGTGTCCAGCCGCGATCATGGGCGAACATGCGATAGGTTTCCAGAACGTCAAAGGTCGGACCGGCGAGACCATGCTGGCCTTCGAACATTTCATCGATCTGTGCCCTGAGGTCATCAATCCCCTTGAGCATGCGCTTTTCTTCGGCCTGAGGGTCGTCGGCCAGCAGGTGATCCGGCGTCACCGGCACTTCGTGCAGGATGACCACGCCCTGTGTCAGGCCGTCGGCAAAGACCGAGCCTTTGAGGCGTTCCGGCCGGTGCGGGGCCAGTTCGATGTCCTTAAGCTCATCGCCGCCAATAAGGTCGCCTGCCACCATCTCCGCCAGAACCATGGCGATGATTTGCAGGTCTTCGACCTCTTCTTCGTGGTACTGGCGCATGGCGCGGTTTTGCACCACCAGAACCCCAATGGTGCGGCCACCGCGCAGGAGCGGCACACCGAGAAAGGAATTATAGGGATCTTCGCCCGTTTCCGGACGATAGGCAAAGGACGGGTGAGAGGGCGCATCGGTCAGGCTCAGGGGCTGACCGGCCCGGGCGACTTCACCGACCAGACCTTCGGACAGGCGCAGGCGTGTATTGTGCACGGCGGCGCGGTTCAGGCCTTCGGTGGCGAACAGTTCCAGTTCTTCGGAGGTGCGGCGCAGATAGATCGAACAGACTTCGGCGACCATCGAATTGGCGATGATCTGTACAACGCCATCAAGGCGCGCCTGCGCACTTGAGCCATCGGCCATAACCTCGCGTATCTGTCTTAATAGACCGCGTTGACCGCGAACTGTCATAGCCGCATGACCCTGGCCGGACATAATCGTTTTATACTCCCAAAGACTCTCTCTTATGCCGATTATCAGCTTGATCAGGCTGCTGTCTATAGGGGCACAGACTCCGGCACAAGTCACGAAGACTTTATGGAGTCACAAGAGTGAAACAAAAGGTAGCACGGGAGGCAGGCGGTGGCCTGTAACCGGACATACCGATTACAGGCGGTTTGCCTATGCCTCTTCGGTGGTAACCGTTTCAGCCTTTTTACGACGCGGGGCGCGGGGCTTTTTTACCGGTGCGTCGGCCTCGGCCTCTGGGGTTGCCGCAACCTCGGGCGCCTTGTCTTCGGCGGCGGGTCTTGTGGGGTTGCGAAGGAAGGCCGGAAGATGCGAAGTGTCGCCTTGAGCAGCGGGTGCCTCAGGGGCGGGCTTTGGCGCTGAGGTTTGTGCCGGGCTGATCGGGGTGGCTTCGGGCGTAATGGTCTCAAGACCCGCCACGGTCTGGGCCGCCGCCGAGATCGGCTCGGTTGAGGCAATCTGGCCAGCCTGAGCCGAATCCTGAGTCAGATCCTGTTCCTGATCCTGAAGGCGCTGCTGGCGGCGGCGCTCATAGCGTTCACGGCGGCTTTCGCGGCGGTGAATGCCGTCATCGCCTTCGTCGTTTGAACGCTCGTCACGGGGTCTTTCGTCGCGGGGGCGATCTTCGCGTGGCCTGTCGTCACGGGCTCTGTCGGCGTTACGGTCACGGTCGCTGAGTACGATGAGACCGGCAGCGCCGTCAGGTCCGGATCGGACATCCGGTAGGAGTAGGTCCGCCCCTCCGCCTTCCACTCGTCGAGCCCCTCGACCAGCGTGCCGCCCTTCTTGAGCGTAAC
>JBCEBX010000062.1:0-6100 GCA_039206455.1 Asticcacaulis sp. | reverse complement strand
ACCTTACGGTCCAGCACGATTTCAGAGTTACCTGTACCCTTGAATTCTTCGAAGATAACTTCGTCCATCTTGGAACCAGTATCGATCAGAGCCGTAGCAATGATCGTCAGAGAGCCACCTTCTTCGATGTTACGCGCCGCACCAAAGAAACGTTTAGGGCGTTGCAAGGCATTGGCGTCAACACCACCGGTCAGCACCTTACCCGATGATGGCACGACCGTATTATAGGCACGACCAAGACGGGTGATCGAGTCAAGTAGGATGACCACATCGCGTTTATGCTCAACCAGGCGCTTAGCCTTCTCGATGACCATTTCCGCGACCTGAACGTGACGCGTAGCCGGTTCGTCGAAGGTCGAGGAAATAACTTCGCCGCGCACGGTACGTTGCATGTCCGTCACTTCTTCGGGGCGTTCGTCGATCAGCAGCACCATCAGATAACATTCAGGATGGTTAGCGGCGATGGACTTGGCGATATTCTGCAACATCACCGTCTTACCCACACGCGGCGGGGCCACGATCAGGCAGCGCTGGCCCTTACCCAGAGGCGCAACAATATCGATAATCCGGCCCGAACGATCCTTAAGGGTCGGATCGTCAATTTCCATATGCAGACGCTCATCCGGATAGAGCGGCGTCAGGTTATCAAAGTGCACCTTGTGACGGATAGCTTCAGGGTCTTCAAAATTGATAGTCTGGATTTTCGACAGGGCAAAATAACGCTCACCTTCACGCGGTGAACGGATCGGACCTTCGACCGTATCGCCGGTACGCAGAGCGTGACGACGGATTTGCTGCGGGCTGACATAGATATCATCCGAACCCGGCAGATAATTGGCTTCGGGCGATCGCAGGAAGCCAAACCCGTCCTGAAGTACTTCGATAACGCCGGAACCGGTGATCTCCACCCCTTCTTCGGCCAGTACCTTCAGGGTCGCAAACATCAGATCCTGCATCCGCAGGGAGGCCGCATTTTCCACACCGATCTGTTCGGCAAAGGCCAGCAGATCCGCAGGCGATTTGTCCTTCAGTTCCTGAAGTGACATTTTCTCGGCATTAGCGTTTTCAGAATCCTCGTCTGTGGTTTCTTCAACCGGCAACTCGAATTCGGCTTCATCTTGTGTCTCATCAGACATGGCTTACTCTCTCAAACAGGGTCCATCAGACGCAAAAACGGATTCGTTGCGACGAAAAACCTATCTATTTCAATTCCTTAAAGAAGGAATCGTTAAATTATATCGGATAGGGCCTTTAGACCGTGAGAACCACGGGGCCATGTGACCGCGATTTAAAACCCAGATATTAAAAATCCGGAACGCAGCATTCTTTCTCCAGATACAACTGAAAACGCGGGTTAGCAAACAAAATTCAGCGGTTAAAAAATTCGAGCGTCACGGCCATGACCATAATAATCGCCAAAACAAACGGGATTTCATTAGCGATACGCCAGAATTTTTCAGTGCCAATGAATTCGCCACGTTGCAATTTCTTGAATCGCGCCGCCAGCACATGATGCCAACCGGTAATGGCCACCACCCCAATAAGCTTCACAATAAACCACGGCTGATGAAAAATGCCCCATCCGGTACGCTGAGTGACATTGACCCAGATGAGCGCCACACCAAAGACCCATGCGGCTATCATGGCCGGATTCATAATCAGGCGCAAAAGGTTGCGCTCCATCACCTTAAAGACGTCCGTAACGACCGGTTGGTCACTGTGTTTGATGTGATAGATAAAAAGCCGCGGCAGATAGAGTAAACCGGCCATCCACGCAATGATCGCCAGAATGTGCAGACCCCGAAACAGATCATACAGGTTCATCTCTATACCCCCTTACCGATTTGGCTCAGAACTTCATCCGCAAGCGCCGAGATAAACCCTTTGTCTGTCCCCAGAGCCGGAATGCGGTGATAGGCCTTGGCCCCCGCCTCTTCAGCCAATTCGCGATACTCGATATCAAGTTCGACAAGGGTTTCAATATGTTCGGAAACAAAGGCAACCGGCACCACGACCGGAATTTTGCCCACCTTAACGGTCTCTATTATGGTTTCGTCCGTTGAAGGTCCTATCCATTTCAGCGGCCCGACACGGCTTTGATAACAGATCAGGTGATCAATAGGCATCCCAAGATCAGCCATAATCGCCGCCACGGTCTGCTCAACCTGCTGCTGATAGGGATCACCGGCCAGAATGATCTTTTCAGGTAAGCCATGCGCCGAAAACAACAATCGGTGTTGTGAGACATCAAGTCCCTCAAGTCCCTTGCGGATAAGATCAATATGGGCCGCAATGAACTTAGGGCTTACCGGATAGTCTTTGATGTATCTGACAGGGGCCTTGCCTTTGTAGTGCTTTTTAAAGTCAACAAAGGCCGTTTCAGTCGTCGTCGTTGAGAACTGCGGATAAAGCGGCAGAGCGATAATTTCATCCGCCCCCCACGCCTCAAGATCACTAATGGCTTCCGAGATAAACGGATGCCAGTAACGCATACCTATAAAGGTCTTGAATTCGGCCTGACCCCTTGCGTTCAATTCAACCTCAAGCGCATCAGCCTGATCCTGCGTCAGCGCGACAATCGGCGATCCGCCCCCCATCAGGGCATAGTTGGCCTGAGCTGACTTTTCGCGTCGTGTTGAAATGAGCCAGGCCACCGCCTGTCGAAAACCGGCCGGCAAGCCAATAATGAACGGATCGCTGAACAGATTATACAGAAAGGGTCTGACGTCAGCCTGGGTCAGAGGCCCGCCCAGATTAAACAGAACGACCGCGACTTTTTTCACCTTAACCTCTTATACGTTTAAGGGTCTGTTCGACATGGGCAATCGGCGTATCCGGAAAGATGCCATGACCGAGGTTAAATATGTAAGGCCCCTGCCCCCACGCCTCAAGCAGACGATCAACAGCGGCATCAAGCGCCTTACCGCCCGAACGCAAGACGACCGGATCAAGGGCCCCTTGAATAGGTCTGATTTTCTGCAATGCCTGACCAAGCTCAAGCGGTGTTGCCGTCCCGAGCGCCTGTGCCTGAATATCAACGGCCTGTGCATACTGAAGCGAACGCGCCTCAGCCCCTCGCGGAAAACCGATAATCGGAAGATTGACCCCCAGTTCGCGCACACGGGCAATCAAGCGCTTGTGCGGTTCAATAACCAGTTGGGCAAATAAGGGATCAGGGAAACCTTCGGCCCAGCTTTCGAAGATCTTCAAAACCTGTGCCCCTGACTGCGCCTGCATGAGCAGATATTGGGCTGAGGCCTCGATAACGACATCTAAAAGCTGCGACACAAGTTCGGGCTGCTCATAGACAAAACTACGGATCAGTGACCGGTCATGGGCTTTACGGCCATTGAGCATATAGGTCATGACCGTCCAGGGCCCACCGCAGAAACCGATCAGTGTCGTTTCCTTGGGCAATTCCGAACGCAGTATCTTCAGGGTTTCACCGACTTTTGCCAGATACGCCCCCGCCGAGACTGCCTTATCGGCCATAAGCGCTATAGGCGGTAAATCACCCAATATCGGGCCCTCACCGGCTTCAAACCGTACATCCTGACCAAGGGCCATGGGGATGACAAGAATATCTGAAAACAGAATTGCTCCGTCCATGCCATAGCGCCTTACGGGTTGCAGGGTCGCTTCAGCGGCTTTTTCAGGATTAAGGCAAAAGCTAAGGAAATCAGGCGTTGTTGCCCTGAGTTCACGATATTCCGGAAGATGGCGTCCCGCTTGACGCATAAACCAGACAGGAGGCGTTTTCAGCGTTTGACCTGAAAGAACGGATAACAGAGGTGGCATAGGTTCCGACATAGGTCAACTCATAGGCTTAAGGCTGAATGACCTCAATCTAATAATAGAAATATAAATAGATTGAAGAGGTAGTAGAGGGCTTAAGAGTGCGGAAAATCGTCGCAGCCGTAAGACTTATATCTGGTTTTTCACAGCCATATCTTAACAGAATCTTAATTTTCCAAAGGCTGTGAAATGTTTGGATAATTAACTAATCGTTAGGAATCCTTAACAAAAATTTAAAGTTAAATTTGTGTAAATTTTTATGGTTAATGCTTTCTTAACATACCCACAGAATGTCCGAATGAATTATCCCGAATTCCCCGGCATGGGGAAAAGGATGGGGTAATAGCTGGGCTTATCAACGCTCATCCTCAGGCCTTGCACGCTATCGCGAATTGCCGGATGATTGTGCGCATATTGTACGCAACTATCCCGCCCTTATCCCCAATAGCTGTACACAGATTTATTTAAATGGCTGCATCTCCTCCCCGCATCGGTACCTATTTCCACGTGCATCTGGTTTCAGATTCCACAGGCGAGACCCTGAACGCGCTGGCTAAAGCCGCTGCCGCGCGCTTTGAGAATATTTTCCCCATAGAGCATATCTATGTGCTGATCCGCTCGGAAAAGCAGCTTGAGCGTGCCTTGCAGGAAATCGAGAGTTTTCCGGGCATTGTGTTGCACACCATGGTTGATATGGATCTGCGAACCACGCTTGAAACGCGATGCCGTGAACTGGATATTCCAACCATTGGCGTGCTTGATCCCATGGTTGTCGCTTTTTCCCGCTATCTGGGCGCGGCAATGTCCAAACGTATCGGCGCCCAGCATAACCTGGATAATGAATATTTTGAGCGTATCGAAGCGCTGAACTATGCCATTGCCCACGATGACGGGGCGGCAGCGGATAAGTTGCGGCAGGCGGAAATCATCCTGATTGGCGTTAGCCGGACATCTAAAACCCCGACCTGTATCTATCTGGCGCATCGCGGTTATAAGGCGGCAAATATCCCATTGGTGCCGGGCCAGGCCCTGCCCGATACACTGGATGAACTGACTGAACCCTTGGTTGTCGGATTGATCGCCTCTCCTGATCGACTGATTCAGATTCGTAAGGCGCGACTTCTTACCTATAATGATGATCGGCCCACGACCTATACGGATTCAGAAGCCGTGCGCGAAGAAATCATAGCCGCACGGCGTTTGTTTGAACGCAAAGGCTGGCCTGTGATTGACGTAACACGTCGTTCGATCGAAGAAACCTCAGCAGCTATTATCAGCCTGCTGAACGAAAAGCGTACGGGCCGTCTCGGCGGTATCTGATACGCCCTGTATCACAAGAGTAACACTATATGACATCACCCCTTATACTGGCCACCGGTTCCAAAATCCGCGCGTCCCTGCTGACCGGATGTGGCCTGAGCTTTGTAAAACAACCCGCCGACATAGACGAAGACGCCATCAAGGATGACTGTCTCGGTCGCGGCTTTTCGCCAAAGGCCGTGGCCATGAAGCTGGCTGAGGAAAAGGCACGGCACATTTCCTTACAGTCAGACGGACTGGTAATCGGTGCGGATTCGGTTCTGGAACTGGAACGCGATCTGATCAGCAAACAAAAAACCCTCGCGGATGCTGCCGATCTGCTGCGCCGCTTTTCGGGTAAAACACACCATTTACATTCGGCCGTCGCTCTGGCGCAAAAAGGTGAGATATTGTGGTCGCATGTTGATACGGCAGATATGTCCGTGCGGCGTTTAAGTGAGACATTCATCGACCATTATATCTCACAGGCTGGTGATGAGATTCTGGCCAGTGTTGGCTGCTATATGCTTGAGGCGCACGGCGTGCACCTGTTTGACAGCATCAAGGGCGACTACTTTACCGTTCTGGGCCTGCCGCTTTTGCCACTTCTGGCTCAACTCCGTCATTATGAGGTAATACCGGCATGAGTAACCCGCTTAATCTTCCCACGGGTGCGGCTATGGTTGCCGGTGTTGTCGGCCAGCCGATCCATCATTCCCTGTCGCCATTTCTGCATACGGCCTGGATCAGACATCTGGGTCTGAATGCGGTCTATGTCCCGTTTGGCCCTAAGGATGAGCACGGTTTTGAGCGACTGATCCTGTCTTGCCGCACCAATGGCGTGCGTGGTCTGAATGTAACCGCGCCGTTTAAGGAAATGGCTCTGAAACTGGCCGACAGTTACAGCGATATCGCCCATAATTCAGGCTCGGCCAATCTCCTGACTTTCGATGATGAGGGCCATATCCATGCCGATTCAACCGATGGCCATGGTCTGATCAGGGCC
>JBCEBX010000061.1:0-6118 GCA_039206455.1 Asticcacaulis sp. | reverse complement strand
AACAGGGACCTTAACCCTGACCATCAAGGTCGAACCCGACAAGATGGGCGGCGCTCAGAAGACGCTGAAATTCGACATCAAATCCAAATTGCCGCAACCGACCGCACCGGAAAGCATTTTCTATTCCACGGCGGACGGCGATCTCCTGCGGAGCGATCCAACCCAACAGGACATGTTCCGCGACACCTCTGCCGCCGCTCAGAAATCGGCAGGCTAACTCTTTCCCACTCAACCCTACCGGAGACACACTTCCATGATTACCGAAGAAGCCATTAAACGCATCGCCGTACTTGGCGCAGAAGCTGAAGGCAAACGCCTTCACACCCTGCCTGACGGCTCTGTCATCCTTATTTCGCCTGACGGCACACACACTGAGGTGCAATCACCCACTAAGGATGCACACGGCATCCTGACTGACGCACCTAGCCGCATTAAGCGTAACGTCATCCTGCAAACGGCTGACAGCCTTGTGGACTATACCTCGCGCTTCAAAACCGATGGCGCAACCCTGTTTGCCGATATCGCCAATGACCGCATTACAGCCGTTCTGGATTACCATCTGGACGCGGACAACGCAGACCATGCCGAACACCATGCGGTGCTTAGTCTGCCGAAATCCGAAGAATGGAAGTTGTGGTCAGGCATTTGCGGCCAATGGATGGGCCAACTCGAATTTGCCCGCTTCCTGCGCGAGAACGCCGCCGATATCAAAACGCCGGACGCCGCCACCCTTCTGGAAACCGTCCAGGACTTACAGGCCGTCCGTAATGTGAACTTCACCAAAGCCGTGCGCCTCAATAGCGAAAACGAAAGCTTTGAATACACCGACGACACCAAGGCGACAGGCACCAAGGGAAACCTCATCATCCCTGAATTATTCCTGCTTCAGATACCGGTCTATTTCGATGGCCGCACCGTTGAAGTCGGGGCATTCCTGCGCTGGAAGCTTGAGGGCAACCAGCTTCTTCTGGGCATCCAGCTTCGCCGTGCCGAACATATCCGACAAGCCGTGTTCCGCGAAATCGCCCTTGACGTTTCCGACCGCGCCAACGCGCCGGTCGTTTACGCCTGCCTTTAACCCTTAATCCCCCTGAGGCGGGGCCGTCCCTAATAAGGCGGCCCCGATGCGTCGCATGTCATCATCAGCGATATCGGTCACGGTCGAACGGCAGGATACCCACGGCGGGCCTGACATTTACAGCTTGAAACTCACAACACCGCAGGGCGACATGATGCTGTATGACACCAACGATTATGATGCGGCTCAGGCAGATTCAGTGCTCCTTAGGAACCTCCTGAATTGCTGCATTAATCTTAGCCAATGGCAACCGATTGAGACAGCCCCAGAAGATCAGCGGATCATCATCGCCGTGGTGGACGACACCGGTGAACATCAACCGATAGTGGGCGAAGCCCGCTTCTGGTCAGAAGACGGCGAATGGTATTGGGGAGCCGACTATCCCGGCAATTATTCTGGCGGGCCGATCCGTGACATTAATCACGGAACCCCCAAGTTTTGGCAGCCCTTGCCCAAAGTGCCGGTGCCGATTCATCAATACCGAATGGTGGGCCATGAAACACGCACTGTGTTCACCCGCCCCGATGACAACGTGACGATGATGAGCCATGCCGCACAGGACGTTCTGGACGAACGCCGCCGTCAAATCGAGGTAGAGGGGTGGACGCCCGAACATGATGACGAACACGCGGTCGGCGAAATGGCCGTTGCCGCTTCTGCTTATGCTCTCAACGCCGCGCTCCCCGCGTTCCCAAGGCGCACACCGCATAAATGGTTATGGGATTTACGCTGGTGGAAACCTACCACGCCCCGCCGCGACCTGATCAAGGCGGGCGCTTTAATCATCGCCGAGATTGAGCGCCTTGATCGCGCCGCAGCCAAAGAAGGCGGTGCGTCATGACTAAATCATGGGTTCATGTCGAAGAATTCACCGACGAAGTTTCACCGGCCTACGACCTTAGCAGCTGGGCTGAGTGGCTGGCCGAAACCTGCCCCGACGGTGTTGACGGCCCCAGCCGCGAAATCAAAGATGGTGAGGTGTTCAAGGTCTATATTACTGACTGTGAATACGTACATGCATCTGTCGAAGGCAATGAGGTGACCTTCACTCCTGATCTGCCTGATGGCGACACCTATGGCATAGCATTTGGCGAGGGCTTAGGCTGGGGCGAAGATGATGCCTATTACAATCATAAAAGCCTGATAGAGGCGTTGGTTGAACGGGTCAATGACGGGGATGCCCCCGAATTCGTTATTGGCATAACCAATGACCGCAAAGGCGACTACACCGCCACGTTCAACCGCACACCCGAAGGCCCTGTGCTGCAACCGGATGGGTGGGCGTTATGACCAGACACGACCCAACAGCCAGCCACAAGCTTTCGATACAGATCGCCAAGCAAATTGCAGACGCAACCAAACTCGATATGCCGGAAACCTGCATTGTCATTGAGACCGTGTGCACGATTTTGTGCCTGACGCTCAGGAATGCCGACAAACGCACAGCGGCCATATTGATGGACGCCATTTCCGAACGTGTCGCCGGTCGCATAGCTGCATCTGAGCCGCCAAAGCGAAGCAACTTCAGAAGATGACACATTCCGCCTTCCGTCCAGACGCAAAGCCACAGGCTACACCTCAGGCACGCAGCGGCCCCAAGGGCTATGCCTGCGCCTGCGCTGAGTGCGGCGCGACTGTACAGAGCCTGAAACAATGGGCCGGTTTTTGCTCAACTACCTGCCGTAAGGCTTTCAATAACCGCCGATCCGCACGCGGCACGATCCTCTATGATCTGTTCATGGCTTCACGCTTTGAACGTAAAGCTGCCAGTAAGCTTGGCCTGTGGGCGATCATGTGCCGTCTCGCCTCCCTCTGGCGCAGTGAGGATCACGACCGCCGCGCAGGCCGCCAGTCTTGGCAGGCCCCAGCCACTGCCCTGTCACGTCTAACCTACATTCACTCAACCACGATTGTGAGGTCAAGGAAATGACCAAACGCAGCCCCTCCCCCCTCACCTATCTCAAAAAATTGGCCGAAGCGGGCCTTTCGGCGCGTTATACCTTTCCTGACGGATCGGTGATTGAAATCCTGAATCAGCAAACCACCTTGACATCTGCGCCAACATCGCCGGTTAATGACGCCGCTCAGAAAGAAATCGATGACTGGGACAAAGCCTTTGGTGCGCCTCACTAAGCAATACACCTATGTCAATGCGATCAAAGATCGCTATGGTAATAAGCGCTATTACTACAGGCGCGATTACCAGAGCATTCGCATTCATTCGGATTTCGGCACACCCGCTTTTGATCATGAATACCATGACATACATGACGCATGGGTCTCGCGAACACCCGCCTCATTGGCACGTATTATCAGCGGATCAGTCAATGATCTGGTCATGCAATATTATGCCAGTGCCGATTTCAAGACACTAACTTCCACAACCCAGAAAAACTATCGCCGCATCTTTGATGATTTCAGAGGCCGCTTCGGTGATAAAATGGTGCGCGGCATGCAGCGCCGCCACGTCCTGATGCTCAAAGACAGCATGGCATCAACCCCGGGCGCTTCCCGCACCTATCTGAAACGGCTGAACACCTTGTTCAACTTCGCGGTTCAGCGAGATTTCAGAACCGATTCGCCCATGACTGGCGTTAAGCTACCTTCCGAAGGCGACGGCTTCCTGCCGTGGTCAGATGAGGATATTGACCTCTATCTGAAGAAATGGGTCGAAGGCACTAAGGAACGATTGGCATTGTACGCCTGCCTTTACACCGCTCAGCGCCGCTCAGATATCGTCAATATGGGCGACCAACACGTCAGGGAGGATGAAATCTCAGTCATCCAGCAAAAGACCGGTAAGCGCCTCTGGATGCCCTTACACCCGATCCTGAAGGCCGAGCTAAAACTGCGCCCCAAAGGCCAGATTATGTGGTTTGTGAACGATAAGACCGGCAACCCCATCCCATCTGAAAGCTTTGGTAACTTTGTCCGCGCCGCCGCCAAGGCCGCAGGCATCGACGGCACACGCGGCCCACACGGCCTGCGCAAAGCCGCTTGCCGTCGTCTAATCGAAGCTGGTTGCGACGCGACCCTTGCCCGATCCATTTCCGGCCACGCCAGCGAGAAGGAACTGCTGGTTTACATTCAGGACGTGAACCAGCAAAAGCTGGCCCGCGTCGCCATAGCCAAGCTGAAATAGCTCAAAAATTGTTTGTAAGACGCGGAAAAACCCCAATAAAATCAATGACAGACAAACACCTGTTTGTGACCTTAAGTCGTTGATTTTCTTAATCTTCACCGTGCCGACCGGGGGCACCATTTCTATTAAAATAGACCGCGCCCCCCGGATTATTTGCGGCTTCGGACTTCGCCCGAGCGGGGTGGGCACCATTATCACTATCCCCCATATGCTCGCCACATTAGTTAGGCATGTTGTCGGCTCGCATCTCCACTGACGGGCGCTTCACAAGCCGCAACGCGCGGTCGCCCTCACCTGTTTAAGCCAACATGTTTTTCTTATGCTTGGGCAAGGGCTTACGCATTTTTCTGCCATCTGCAGATGACGGCTTAGAGGGCGGTGTCTCTGCGACAGGCTTTACTGACATATCAGGTGGCGTGATCTTGGGTGTATGCGTTGTTTGACCGACCGATTTCAACCGCAGCAGATCAGCCTGAGCCGCTTCGATCATGGCTTTGATCGTCGCCTCATCGTCCCACACCGCCTTGAAATCGTGCAGGGCCTGCCAGACCTCAATATTTTGCTGAGTGATGGTCTTGTCATATTTCACCATTTGCGGCTTTTTAGGGGGTTCCTCAGGCCCTTCAGACGCATCCAGCGCCTTGCGCAGATCATCAAACAACTGGCCGGATTTTTGGTGCAGTATCCGCACATGCCCGAGTCGGGCCTCAATGACTGCCAGCAGTTCACGCGCATACTGAAGCTGAAGCCCCCCTCCAGCGCCTGCGGCGCGTTTAAGGTGATAGGCGATACTGTCATAGATAAGGCTGACACTGGCTCTGGCCCGTTTGCGATACAGATACTGCCCGGCAAAGTGCCCTGTACCCCAGCCAATGAAGCCTACACACACAACGATCAGCACAAAAAGGAGTATCAGCCGAATGTCCAGCATATAGAACAGGCTGTCCCCCGTGCGCTCATAGGCAGAACCGCCAAAGGGATCCGTAAAATCATCAGGTGTGTCAGGATACATGAGGTTTATGTCCTGATGATTTGGCCTGTACATGCCCGTGCGCCAGACCGTCAGGCGGCGACCAGCCCTCTGCCCTGAGCAATTGCGTCTGCGCTCCCTGATAATAGGCGTGTATCAGCACCTTGTCCCGCCACAGGTCAGACAGCTTTTGCAAAGCAAGCCACAGACGCGCGGCCCTCGAGAGCGCGAAAGACCTCCCCTTAAGCTCAGATGATGCCTCGGCAATCGCAGAACAATCCGGAACCGGTGGCACAATCTGACCGCTTTGATTGACGGCTATATTAATGACCGTGCCGCTGGAACCCACAGCCCCACCGACCGGGCCAGCCCCCTGACGCCGCCTGATATCTTCGGCAGTCTCTGCACGCTCGGCCGTCGGTGACAGGGCGCTCGACAAGGCCCTGGTGAGGCTTTCCAAAAGTTTGGCAAAAGCATTCAAACGACTAAAGGCGCTTTCATCGGCCTCAAGTACAGCCTTGGCATGGGTCTCTACATCGGACTGGCTGCCCGTAGTTCCGTCCGAAATCGCCCTGGTTACCTGATGTAGCCTGCCGGATATATCTTGTCCCTGCCTCAGGGCACGGCGGAAGGCGACAAAGGCACAGATGGCCGCAATGGTCATACAGACAAAGATCAGGCTGGCCCCGAGGATTGTGGTCAGCAACAGATCATGCAAGCGCGCTTCATCCGTAAAGCCGCCAGACGCAGATGTATAATAATCGTTGTACATGCCCCCGCCCCATTACCTGTGCTACCCCTCACATATTAAAAAGGTTAACAGAAGGATTTACAGTACGCGAGTCCTAAGGCAGGCATCGAGACGACTAATATAGGCTCAGGTTTTGCTCTGGGCCTTTATCGCGGCATCCTCGACACGGCGCAGCAG
>JBCEBX010000060.1:0-6144 GCA_039206455.1 Asticcacaulis sp. | reverse complement strand
ACATTGGGATCGCCGAAGGCAAAGCTGCCGTTGCCGGTGACCGTGTTGCCGGTTCCGAAGGCGCCGGAACTGTTGCCGGTCACCGTGTTGCTCGAGCCGACAGCGCTGCTGTTGTTGCCAGTCACGGTGCTGAAAGAACCGACAGCGCTGAACGGGCAAAGAAAGAAGCCGAACACAGGCAGCAGCTTGAAGCCCTTGGTATTGAAAGTCTGTCTTCGGCACGCCAGCGTCAGGACGAACTGCGCAACCTGAAGGCCGATATCGATCTGAACCGCCAGAAGCTGAAGCTTCTGACGCCTGACGGGCTTGAGGCCCTGCGCCAGACAATCGCCGCACTCGAGACCGTCAGTCACATCGAGACGGAAGTGCACGGCGACATAAACGAAGCCAGTCATATCTATAAGGCTGCGGGTGAAGCCGTTGTCGCGACACGTCTCAAGGTTACCGAAGCCCGCCCCGTCAGTGAACTCGCACAAAAGGCTTTCCTGGCGGCGGATGCGGCACTGAGCCTTTTGCGCAGTGAACTGGCAAGGCTCGACACGCTTCTGGGCGACGCCCTCACACGTGAAGATGTCGCGCAGAGCCTCACCGAACAGGCAGCCCAATTGAACACCGAATATGAGGCAGCGCACGCCTTACTTGATACTCTCGCACAGGACGCCGGTAATCTGGAAAATGCCGAAGCCGCATTGCATCGGGCACGCTCGGTGCTTGAGGCTCAGGCAGCCGAAAAGTCAGAACTTCTGAACATCCAGTCCGAACTTAATGGCCGCATCAGCGCCAAGAGCGGACACGCCATCGAAGAAGACCTTCAGGAATGCCGCGATCAGCTACGTATCGTCGAAGCCCGCGTCGCGCGCTTTGAACATGAGATTGCCGTCTTGCGTAAATTGAAAGACACGCTCACCTTTGCCAAGAACGATGCCCGCGAACACTATTTCGCACCCGTCATGAGTGAGTTGCGTCCCCTGCTGGGCCTGATGTTCGATGATGCCAGCGTTACCTTCGATGACGAGACCTTATTACCCCGGGCGATCCATCGGAATGGCCTTGAAGAACAGGTTCCCGTCCTCAGTGGCGGCATGCGTGAGCAACTGGCTATTCTCACCCGTCTGGCCTTTGCCCGTTTGCTGGCGCGCGAAGGGCGGCCCGCACCGGTCATACTGGACGATGCGCTGGTCTATTCGGATGATGACCGCATTGAAAAGATGTTCGATGCCCTGCACAGGCAGGCCCGTGATCAGCAAATTATCGTCTTTTCCTGTCGTCAGCGTGCCTTTTCGCGCCTGGGCGGCAACCGCTTGCGAATAAACGACTGGGTACCCGCCTGACGCCCTGAAAAACGGGTGCGGTTGAATGGCGAGAGTCAGGCCTACGACTTCTACCCGCCAACGCCACCGTATCGAGGACGAATTCAACGCCATCTGGAACACACAGGCACCGCACCACCCCACCGTCCTGACCGATGATGCGCGCAAGACTTTGTATCGCGTCCTGTTCTTTCAGCGCCCGCTGAAAACACCGGAAGCTATACACTTTTGCCAGACTTAATGGCATTCCGGCCGATGAACGCCGCCTGCCCAAAGCGCCCCCTTTATTTCAACAACGCCGCCTCCTTGAGGAAATAAATAATCTGCGCATCGCCGCGCCCGGCGAAGCCGATCGTACGCTTAGTCTTGATCAGCGCGACCTTTTGATCCGCATCCTGTAAGACAAGAAAAAAGTCAGTTGCGACAGTCTGGCCAAGAAGCTGAAGCTGCCCGAAGGCGAGCGCTTCAATAAGGACAGCGAAAACCGTAAGGAACTTATCGGCGACGAAGTTCGTGCCGAAATGGCCGAGAAAAAACGACTGGGCGATCGCTGGCTTTTTCTCGTGTCAAAGACGCAAACGCCCGTGCAAAAATCCTGAGCAAATGACCCTGTTCTAGTTTTGCTCAGCAGAAATGCCAAACCAGATGTTCTGGTTTTATTTTTGAAACCAAAAACTTATCCGAATATCTGGTTTGGCATTTCAGAAATCGTGAGCCAACCGCAACCACCGTTACCCAACATCACTTAAATGCTTTATATAGTAGTTTTCCATGCCTTCGAAGCGCCGATTATTAAAAAAGTCGGCCTTGCAGTCGCCTTGATATCAGCGGATTGTCGCTCAAGCTTGGCGACCGCTCTCTCAGGCGGGCTGAAGGTACTGTATCGGCAGCACCTTGGCCAGTTTTCGCAGGTTTTGGCCTGTGGCTGCCAGAAGGAACTCATCTCTGGCACCATTCTGGCCGCATAAGCGCAGCCGGTTGAGCCTTAGAATCCGTTTCAGGGCGCAAACAGTATCTCGACCTTCTTCCGTTCTCGCCTGGAAGTCAAATGAGCGTCAGTTTCGGCGATATCTCTGGCCATGTCACACGCGCTTTCATTGGGCTGTCCCTGGTTTGACTGACACGAGGAAAAGCGTGTTTATCGAACTTGAGGTAAGACGGAAATATAATCACGAGTACAAGATCGAGACTGTAAAAATGATCAGGAAGCGAGGTGTAACGGCTTCGCAGGCTGGTCGAGAGCTGGATATCCACCCAACGGTCCTGAGACACTAGGTGCATGAATTTGAGAGTGATCCGAAGGAGGCCGACGGCATTCAATCTTGGGCTATCTCAGCCCTATGGACTTCGAGCAAAAGCTCGTTCAAACGTGACGAGCTAAACTGCGTGCCCGTCAAACCAGTGACAGGCCACGAGCCCCTGTTGCCAAGGATTTGCGGATCGGGAAGTCGACGGTTGGCAAGACCGGTATCAAACCGTTACGAGCCCAGACCGAGGGCCTTAGCTCAACCACTCCTTTCTCCTATAACTTGCTTATTGGTAAGAGCGCGATATAATTACAACCAACAGCAAATCGCATTCAGACAAACAAGAAAAAAAGATGACCTCTGGAAATAATAATTTAAATACAACAAGTTATAACGCTCCAGCCCTTGAAAAGGGGCTGGACATTCTTGAACTGCTCTCGAGTGTATCGCACCCCATGAGTCTGTCCGAGGTTTCACAAGCGGTATCACGTTCTAAAAGTGAAATATTCCGCATGTTGCATGTTCTGGAAAGACGCGGCTACCTTGAACGCCCTGCCGGCAGCGACCAATACACCCTGACCAACCGTCTATTCCGGCTGGGGATGGAGCGACCGCCGCTTCAGGGGCTGCTTGATATAGCCCTGCCGCTGATGCACCAGTTGTCTGACGATACCCAACAATCCTGCCATTTGGTCGTCCCTTCCGAGGAATATATGGTGGTCATTGCCCGTATTGATCCGCCTGCGGATCTGGGTCTTGTGGTACGCATCGGACATAAACGCCCTATATTGTCTGCGACTTCCGGGCTGGTGCTGACGGCCTTTCAATTGCCGCCGGTGCGTGAACGCTGGCTGAAGGATTATATCAGTCTGCTTCCTGCCAAGGAGCGCACGGGCCTGAATGAACGGCTCGAGACCATTACGGCCAAAGGCTATGCCGCTATAAAAAGTCTTGTCGTGCCGGGTATTACCGACGTTTCAGTACCCGTTATGCATCAGGGTGCCGCCGTGGCCGCTGTGACCATACCCTATATGAAAAGATACGGAGTCGAGGTGTCTCAAGCACAAGCGACACGTATGCTGGGCAAGGTCGCCAAAGCCATTTCAGGCAAGATAGGTTAAAAAAAGGAAGCGGCCCCGTTCGCCGCTTCCTTGCTAAGGGCCGCACGTAATGCTCAAACCTACAGCCCTCTGACAATATACCGGGCAGGCAGGTCCCCTTGTCAGTTCCGCCAGCGCCACGAAGGCGCCGAAGTGTAATCAATCGCGATGGTGTCTTCCGGCCCCAGAACCAGAAAACCACTGGTCAGGCCATAGCTGATCCCATTGATCCTGATGGCACTGACACTGCCACCCCATATGGTCACGTTGACCGGTTGTGCCGTGCGGTTAGTCGCACTGACGCCGGACGCCGGAAGCGTCGGCGTCGCCACCGCCAGCACACCACGGCTCTGAACCGTCAGGCCAACAACGCCCGCCAGAAAACTGACTGAAGGTCCACTGGCGATCGGGGCCAGTGTCGGATTGACCACCAGCGTCGATATACCGGCCATCGCATTGATCCCCTTGGTGGTATAGGACCACTGGCCACCGATAAAGGTATTGGCCATGATGTTACCGCTCACCGTTTCCACACATGTGTTGACGTTTTCCATATCCAAACAGTTGAACACATTGGAAGCGTTAACGCCGTCCTGAAGGCGCACCCCCACATCAGCCGTGCCATATGACCCGAAATAGTGGTTAAACTGGCACTGACGCAACAGCAGGGCCACCCCAAGGCCACCATTTTCTCCGGTTTCACCGCAATTGACCTGCATGTCGAACCAGCCGCCCACGACATAGTTCATTTTGACGCCGATCGCCGTCGCCAGCTTGTTGAAATTATGCACGGTCACATTCTGAAAACGTGGCATATTCACAGGATCACCGAAGTCATCTTCACCAACCTGCATCAGGGTTGCCGGAATGTCACCAATTACCCCAAGATCGCGCAGGGTCAGGTAATAGTTATCTTTGAGGGTTGGTGGCGGAACGGTACAATGCACCTCTATGGCCGGAGAAGTCGATACGCTGCGCAGATCAAGAATAGTCCTCTGCTGGCCGTCACCATAGATCAGAAGCCCTTCGGTACGGAACCCATCCACCTTGATCTGCGGGGCGGTTGTAAAGCCGTAACGGCCCTCGGGAATATAGAACGGGACACCCAACGCACCGCACAGGGCCAGCGCATTCTGGAACACCGCCCAGTTATTGGTTGTCGGCGTATAGTTGAGGTCAGGCCCGAACCATTTGAAATTGGCCCCACCGGAAAATTCGCGCTCCCAGTAATATCCCGAAGCAAAACTGCTGTTAAGGAAAATCGCTTCCTGATGATCCGGCGCAGGCGGTGTACCCGTGCGCAATACAAACGTGCCTTCACGTCCGCCCTCTGTAAGTACCGCAGCGGATACCGCCGAGGTATCAAGTGCTTTCAGATGCGTTCGGGTTATGACCGACACAACGGTTTGAGACATAGCTAACTCCCTGTTTATATGATGAACGGTCAAAGGCATGTACAAACTCCGCCTTTATGTTGCAGACACGATTTCGCGCAGACGTCAGGCTGTCTGAGACCTGACGCCGGCCGTCAGCGTTTTGTGAAAAAGCGGCAGCCACATCGTCACAAAACACCTGTTCCGGATTATCCGCCGATGACCTGCTGGGCCTGCGAACCCAGCTTTTCGATGCCGAGTGCAATATGGTCTCCGGGTTTGAGATACCACGGCGACGGCTTCTGGCCGAAACCTACACCCGGCGGCGTACCCGTGGTGATGATATCCCCCGGCAGCAGCTTCATGAACTGAGAAATA
Organism: Asticcacaulis sp.; assembly: GCA_039206455.1. GTDB lineage: Bacteria > Pseudomonadota > Alphaproteobacteria > Caulobacterales > Caulobacteraceae > Asticcacaulis. The sequence continues at coordinate 736 of JBCEBX010000060.1, read as the reverse complement.
TAGGACACCAGATAGGCCACACCAAAGATCATGGTGCTGGTGTTACCGGTCTGAACCCGCTGGCCATTAATATCCAGCCACATGGACAGGTTTTGCGGGTCACCGACTTCGTCACCGGTAACCAGCCAGGGGCCGATCGGGCCAAAGGTCGGGCAGGCCTTGCCCTTGTCCCATGTGCCGCCACGCTCAAGCTGAAACTCACGCTCTGACACGTCATTGACCACACAGTAACCGGCAACACAGGACAGGGCATCCGCTTCGGAAACATAAGAGGCCTCGCTGCCGATGATAACCCCCAGTTCCACTTCCCAGTCCGTTTTGGACGAATGGCGCGGGATCACGACCGGATCATTCGGCCCCTGAATGCAGCTTACACCCTTGGTGAACAAAATGGGTTCTGCAGGGATCGGCATGTTCGATTCTTCGGCATGATCCGTATAGTTCAGGCCCACGGCAATAAACTGTCGCGTGCCGGTTACCGGCGGGCCAAAACGTTCAGGCTTTTCAACAACCGGCAACCAGGACAGATCCAGTTTGGCCAGTTGGCGTAACCGCTCAGGTCTCAGGCTGTCGGGCCCCAGATCACTGATGACCTGTGACAGGTCACGGACACGGCCTTCAGCATCAATAAGGCCTGGTTTTTCACGCCCTTCCGGCCCAAAACGACAAAGTTTCATAAGCTTCCCTTTTTCATTTTTACATAGTGTGACGAGTGCCCGCCATCACAACAGGCGGG
>JBCEBX010000059.1:0-6157 GCA_039206455.1 Asticcacaulis sp. | reverse complement strand
TTCGGCGGCCTGAGCCAGTTCGACCCGATAGGCCTGTGTGATTTCGGGATCACCTTCGGGACGCGCCCAGGCGCCGCCGCGTCCACCGAAGCGGAGATGGTCGGTGACTTCGGGAAGGCCGCCGCGATGAAATAGGGGTTTTACCATTATCTGTTCTCCTCGGATATCAGCCGTTAATGCCGGTCGGGCGTTCGGTGCTTGCGACGCTGGTTGAATAAAGTCGGCGTCGAGCAGGCCCATAGTCATCAGCCGCGTAATGCAGGGATGTGCGATTGTCCCAGACCACAAGCGTGCCGACTTTCCATTGCACGCGGGTCTGATGTTCGGGTTGAACTATGTGATCGTAGAACAGCTTAAGTACCGCAGCGCTTTCGTGCGGTTGCAATCCGACGATTTCTTGTGTGAAGCGCGGATTGACATAAAGCGACCGGCGACCGGTTTCAGGATGTACACGCACCACCGGATGTTCGCTCCAGTGGAAGCCGGAGCGCGGTGTGTGGAAGCCGTCGAGTGTTACCGGGGTGACGTTGTGGATCGCCGTCAGCGAATCGGCCAGTTCCTTCAGTGGCTCGGAAAGACGAGCATAGGCGGCTTCGGTCGAGGCAAAATGGGTGTCACCGCCATAAGGCGGCAATTCGACAGCGTTCAGGAAACGAATAGTCGAGGGGGTTTCCTGAGAGGTCATATCTGCATGCCAACGCGACACGCGACCGGCGATTTCATTAATCGAGTCAATGACGCCGACACCGGGATGGGGCGAGCCTTCGCGGTAGGTATCCGATACCTGCGGTTTGCCGAAAATAGCGGTAACGCGAAGCTGTTCTTCCGGCGTCAGGTGCTGGTCACGGAAATAGATGATTGCCCGTTCCCGCAATAGTGCACGCAGGGACTCTTTTGTATCTTCCGGCAGCTCTTTTTTAAGATCAAGACCGATGACCTTGGTGCCGATAAATGGTGACAGGTGATGAACCTCAAAGCCCTTGGGTTCAAACGGTCGTGTCAGCAAGGGGGCATATTCGGTCGCAATCCGCGTGGCAATACCCATGATGTTGCACTCCTTAAGAAGCGCACGCTTGTGTCAAAGGTGCGCGTTAAATTCTAATGGAAGTGAATATCGGCTTCGGCCCTTAGCTTTAAAACGAAATATTTGTGCTGAACTATGCAGTATTCGGCATAAGGACACTTATGATTGAATGAGGAAACCTAAGCGCAAACGGTTATTTCGGCTTCAGGTGCTGCGGGCCTATCGTCGGTTTACGCCATACCGGTTGTGCTGGCTGACGATAGTTTTGCCTGATGGCTGCACCGGAAGTGTCCGGTCAGGGCAACGGGCCAGAAATGTCTTTTATTTCCTTATAAGTGGAGCGCATTATGTCCGAGCAACATTCAAATGCTTTACAAGTCATCGCCGCTGAAGGTGAGGTCTTTCACACCCTTTGCCCTGGCCCGCAGGCCTCCTATTTTTCCGTCGCCCACGGCTGGACGCAGGAAGAGCTGGTCAAGGTGGGGGCAAAGCTGACCTATCTCCGGTCTATCCCCGATAATGATGAGCTTTGGCCGCATGTGGGCCACCGTTCTGAAAGCCTGATCCGCGAAGGTGGCAACCATCCGCCGATCTGGGCGCGCGCCGATGTCAGCGATACGGTTCTGGTAGCCACATTGTCACCCGGCGGTGGCGCAGGGGGTCAGATTGTTGTGCGAGTCGATTCCGGTATTTATCATGTTGCCGACCTGAAGGGCCGCAAGATAGGCATACCGAAGGGTCTGAACACGAAAAAACTCGACTTCCAGCGTGTGCCCCTGCATCGCGGTGTGGTCAATGCCTTGCGCCTGAACGGTGTGGCTGTCGATGAGGTTCAGATCGTCGATCTGGAGCATGATGACCATGCGGTTGAAAAGCCTTCGGCGACGCCTTTTGAACGTGCGGGTCGCTTTACAGCCAATAACCCGCTTGAGGCTCATGATGTGGTGGCGCTGGCTGAAGGTCGTGTCGATGCCATTTTCGCCAACAAGAAAACCAGCGCCGCACTGGAGGCCACGGGTCTTTACAAGGTGATTGAGGATCTGGGCCGTTATACCGACTGGACGCTCACTGGCGCGTCTACGCCAGTGATTTCGGTCAGCGCTAAACTGGCGCGGGAGCATCCTGAATATATCGTGGCCTATCTGCGGGCGGCCATCCGTGGTGGTCGATGGGTCAATGAAAACCCGCGCGCGGCGGCGGAAATCTTCGCCAGGGGGTCTGGGCCTCATCTGAATATCGACAAGTTGGCTAAAGAACTGGCGTCGCAGGACTTCGTGCCTAAGCTTGATCCGAAAGCACTGGCGGGTTTGGGCGAGCAAAAGCGTTTCCTGAAGGAATTTGGCTATATCCAGAATGATTTTGACATCAATGACTGGGTTGATCCGTCTTTCCTCAATGAGGCTCTGGCCAGTATTGAGGCCGAGGATAATGCTGCGTCGATCGCTGCGGAATAGGCTTTTGATTTCGATCTGAACAAGGCGCGAAGGGAGTCATCCTTTCGCGCCTTTTTTACGTTTGCAGCGGGCTTCATGCCGTTCTGTCCAATGAAAATAAGTTTTAATTCGTTGGGTTTCTTAAACGGGCTGATAGGTTTTGTAACCTGAACGGACCCCGGTGTGCAGGGTGTCTCCAATGAAGGAAAGTGTTATGAACGCGATTGTCAGGGATATTGAGGCGGCGCCACAGACGGCTGGGTTCACATCGCGGAAACTGGCGCGGTTTATTGGCAGCGAAGTGAGCGGTCTGGACCTTAAGGCGCCGCTGGATACGGAGACGGTGGCGGCGTTGCGGGCCTTGTTGCTGGCGCGCGGTGTGCTGGTGTTTCGCGATCAGTTTCTGAGTCCAGAACAACAGATTGCTTTTACGCGCTATTTTGGCCATGTGAACACGGACCGTCCGGCGCGTGGTGGCGCGCCCTTGCCGGGGATCGGCGTGTTTGACAGCCGTAATGAACTGGCCGGACGCGTGGCGCGCTGGCATGCAGACGGTACGCACGCCGAAGCGCCGGGGACCATAAAAACCCTTCAGCCGACCGAATTGCCTGAGATTGGCGGAGACACGATCTGGGCTTCGGTCGAGGCCGCCTATGACCGGTTGTCACCACCATTGCAGCGGCTGGCGGAATCCCTGACGGCTATTCATGCCACCACGCCGCTTAGGGCACAGGACTGGCCCAACGGTTTCGGCGGAGAGTTCATCTGGTCAGAACATCCGGTGGTGGTGGTTCATCCGGAAACCGGCCGGAAATCACTGTTCGTCAGCCAACGCTACACGCCCGAAATCAAGGGTGTGCGTCCGAACGAGAGCGCGGCTATCCTCAAAATTCTGTTCGATCATATTGCCTTGCCCGAGCATCAGGTGCGCGTACAATGGGCGCCGGGGACGATTGTTCTGTGGGACAATCGCACCAGCCAGCACTATGCGGTTAATGATTATGATGATGATCTGCGCATTGTTCATTCGGTCAGTGTTCAGGGTGAACCACGCACAGGTGTGGTCGGACAAAAATCGAAACTGGGCGCAGTGCTGAAAACCGCAGATCTGGTCTGAAGTATTTGCCATCGAACCGGATCAACAAAGAAATATTTGCATAACAGGAAAAAGCGCAGCATGGTCTGCGCTTTTTTATTATAATTTTCGGATATAATTTGTTTAATTATTCTATATTAAAAGTATAGATTACCTTATTTATTGATGAAAAAAGCACATATATGTGAAAATGAAAGAATAGATATTCTTTTAAGTTGGTTCCGTAGTCTCCGATAATAAATAGACTTCCCATTCGTTTCTGCGTGTGAACCGTCAGGGTGGACGGCTACGCATGGTTTTAATGGAGAATGGGTGAATGGCCGTTGTTTCCGTATCTGGTGTGGCTGATAAGTCTGCGGGTCATCGCAGGGGCTGGCTGACCTTCACGGCATTAGCCGGTGTGCTGGCAAGCGTTGTGGTTATGGCGCCGTCAGCATGGGCCGAGGATGTCGCTGAGGCTGAGCTGGCCGATGATGCGGAGGCTGTGAGTACGGTCATTGTGACGGGATCGCGCAAGGGAACCACCGAGTATCATAGCCTGTCACCGGTCAGTGTCGTTACGGCCTCAAGTCTTGGAAAAACTGGTGAGGTCGATTTGCGTACGGCCTTATCCGCCGTATCGCCCTCTTATCTGGCTAGTCAGGCCAGCAATGGCTCCAGTTCATCGAAACCGGTGCGTACAGCTGCCTTGCGCGGGCTTGGGGGCAATCATGTGCTGGTGCTGGTCAATGGCCGCCGCCGTCACAATACCTCGCTTCTGAACAATACCGGCGGTTCCGCAGGTGCGCCAGTCGATCTGGGGCTTATCCCTACGGCGTCTGTCTCGCGCATTGAGGTGTTGAGTGACGGGGCGTCGGCACAATATGGTTCGGACGCTATCGGCGGTGTGATCAACATCATCCTGAAGAAAAACCCTGACGGCGGCACCCTGAGCGCGCAGTTTGGCGGCTATGACGATGACAGCATTTCAAAAATTGGCGGCATAGGAGACAATGCCTTTACGTCGACTCTTACCTATCATCAGGGGTTTGGGCTGGGGACACAGGGCGGATTTCTGAACCTGAGCGGTGATTACCGGCGCATCCTGTCTTCTAACGTGGTGGGCGCGGTCGGGGATCCGACAATCAATGCGCGGAAAATATATGCCGATCCGAATGATCCGCGTGAACTGACCGAAGATCGTTACAAACAGGTAACCGAAGTCGTGCCGTGGGGTTGGGCCGGAAATGTTGGGTTCAATCTGGAACTGCCGGTGACGGCGGCGACCCATTTTTACGCCAATGGCACCTACAGCGAAAGTTCACTGGCCTCGACCGGTACCTATCGCAGTGAAAACAACCCTGCGCATATTATCGGTATCGCTCCCGACGGCGGCTATGTGCCGACACTGGTGACGCGCCAGAAGGACTATCAGGTTTCTGCCGGTTTTGCAGGGGGCGATCTGGCGGGCTGGGTCTGGGACGCAAGCCTGAGTTACGGGCGTAACCGCGCGCGTATGTATGTCAACGGGGTCAACGCCTCTCTGGGCTTTGATGCCGTATATCGTGACGCGATTTATGTGGGTGAGTTACAGGCCAGTGAGGCTTTGGCCAATCTCGACCTTCAGCGGTCGGTGACGACCGGCCTGTTCGCGGAACCGCTGGATATCGCGATAGGGCTTGAATACCGCTATAACGATTTCTCGGAAGGTATGGGGGAGGAATATTCCTACCTCAATGGCGGCTTCATCTATCCGACTGATTATATTTCGCCCATTCTGGCCGGACGTCCGGCGGGTATAGGCTCGCCCTTTATGACCGGTTTTACCGCAGAGGAAGTCGGGGAGTGGGATCGTGATAATTATGCGGCCTATGCCGATTTTTCACAGAGCATCACGTCGAAGCTGAAGGTCGGGCTGGCGGCCCGTTACGAGCATTATTCGGACTTTGGCGGTCAGTGGTCAGGTAAGTTGTCGGGCCGTTATGAACTGACCGACAGTTTCGCCATTCGCGCAGCGGTCAATAACGGGTTCCGCGCCCCGTCTCTGGCGGAGCAATATACCACAAAGGGTAATCAGGGACCGTTCAATAATGGTGGCACGATTATTCAGGTCAATGCCTATAATTCGATCCGCCATGATGCCCCCGCGGCCATCGCGCTCGGGGCCAAACCCATCGATCCTGAAATCTCCCTCAACTATAGTCTGGGGTTTGTAGCCAGGCCCTTGCCTAATCTGGATATATCTCTGGATGTCTTTCAGATTGAGATCGAAGACCGGATCGGCCTGACAGGGCAGTTTAACGGTACGGCGACCAATGCTGCCGGTCTGGCGGTGGCCAAGGCCCTGAGGGACGCCGGTATCGATCCGAATGTGCGTGTTCAGTACTTCACCAATATCGGTGATACCCTGACGCGGGGGCTTGAGTTCAAGGTCAATTACCGCAGCGATTTCGGTCATCTGGGGCTGGTGAACTGGAGCCTGTCCACGGCGCTGAACCGCCAGTCGGTGACGCGCACCACCGAAGCGCCGACGGATCTGGCGGCAGCGGGCCTGAAGCTGCTTCAGGACACGGCGGCGGTAACGCTCAGGCACGGTACGCCCAAGCATATTTCCAAGGTCGGTGT